>NZ_JACGVS010000014.1:0-125346 GCF_014077345.1 Colwellia sp. BRX8-4 | reverse complement strand
TTTTCACTATCAACATGAAGGACTAAATGTAAGTGATTATTCATGACAGCGTGAGCACAAATATCAATAGCAAACACCTGAGATAATGTAAAAATGCGCTGTTCAATCCAATGACGCCTGTGCTCATAACTGACACCGGTTTCTTTATCAATACCACATAAAAAGGCTTTGCGAACGGTTTGACTGCAAATATGATAATACGGCGTATCAGATAAACTGATTTGTTGTGAACGAGGCTTAGGCATAACAATCACCACACTTAACAGGGGTGATTTAAGTGTAGTTTATTGTTGAAAAAACAAACAAGTTATTATGGGTGGCTTAATTAATGTTTTTGAAAAAACAAACAAGTTATTATGGGTGGCTTAATTAATATTTTTTATGAGGAGTACCGATAACACTACTTAAATCACATCTAAAAATAGACTAGTTACTATCATCATGAACGTTTAAGAAACATATTACCTTATCTCCTAAATTTTGCTTCTAAAGGCATAGACTTATTTGGTGTTAGTTACCTGAAGAACTAAAAGATATATTCTGATATCATCAAAAAAACTGTTTTTTGCTTAATGGGTTTAGTCATATAATCATTCATTCCTGATTTAATCGCTTTTTCAGTATCTTGGATACTAGCATGAGCTGACATACCAATAATTACAGTATCATTATCAAACATTCTAATTTGTTCTGTGGCTTGTAGTCCGTCTAACTCAGGCATTTGTATATCCATTAACACTAAAGAATAAGTATTGTTTTTCATTTTTTCTACTGCTTGTAATCCATTCTCTGCTATATCAATTGAAATACTTAATGGCTCTAGTGTTTTTTTAGCTACAATTTGGTTGATTCTATTGTCTTCAACTAGCAAGATTTTTTTTCCATACAAAGCTGCTTTTAATTTTACTAAATCAAAATCAGCTGATTCTTCTATTTTTTTCTCTAACTTTTCAGTAGAGTATGTCAAAGGTATGGTGAATGTGAATTCAGTGCCTTTATCTCGTTCACTTTTTAGTGTGATTTCCCCCCCCATCATTTCGACTAATTGCTTACTTATCGCTAATCCTAATCCTGTGCCACCAAACTTTCTAGTGATTGAATTATCGGCTTGAGAAAAAGCTATAAATAAGTTTTTTTGTTGTTCTGGCGTTATACCTATTCCTGTATCTTTAACACTTAACTCTATGATAACGTTATTTTCGTTTTGTCTTTTTAGACGAGTGTTAATATCAATACTGCCATGTTCCGTAAATTTTATAGCATTACTAACCAAATTAATGATGATTTGTTCTATTTTTAGTGGATCACCAATTAAGTGGCTAGGAATCGAATCATCTAATAGGAAATTTAATGATATATTTTTTTTATCAATATCCGACTTACAAATTTGTGTTATTTTTTTAAGAATAGCACTAAAGCTAAATGAGATTTTTTCCAACTTAAGTTGCTTGGATCCTATTTTAGAAAAGTCTAATACGTCATTAATTATTTGCAGTAAGTGTTCACCTGAACGTTGTATTTGTTCAAGTGAATCATCTTTTTCAAATAAAACTTTGGTGTTTCTTCCTATTTCAGCAAAACCTAACACTGCATTCATAGGGGTTCTTATTTCATGGCTCATGTTTGATAGAAAAATAGATTTTGCATTATTTGCTGCATTTGCTTTATCAATAGCATCATTTAGCGCATTATTCTGAGACTTTATCTTTGATAGATTCTTTGAAATTTCTTGGCTCATGGTGTTTATCCCTTGAGCTAAAGTACCTAATTCATCCGAACGACAATCTTTAATTAAGTCTTTATAATTACCTAATGCAATGTTATTAACTGATTTGTTCATCACGATAAGTCGTTTAAAAACCAGCTTGTTCAAAAAATAAAGTGTAAGTGCAATAACGCTAAAAAGAAGTAGGGTGCCAACTAAAAAGAGAGGCAGAATAACAATACTTCCTTCCATTGCTTCTTTTGAAAATAAACTCATTGCATACCATTCTATTTCCTCGATATACACAATAGCGGCTATATAATTAACTTCATTAATTCTGATATCAATCGTTTTTACCGAATGACTATTAGTATTATTTTTTAGTTTTATTAAGCTGCTTTTATCTAGATCATCCCCGATGACTTGATGCCATTCTTTGTTGGACAAAAACTTTGAAAGAGAGGGATGATAACGACTGGTATTTTCATTCAAACTAGTACGAAATACACCATGATTATCAATAAGTACATCTAAAATATCTTGGTTAGAGGTACTGAGTAATTGATTAGTAATAGTTGAGACTAATGCGTAGCTTCCAACCGTTCCAATGACTTGATCATTTTCTCTTACTATATAATCAAAAAAAACATAGGTGTTTCCATCAATAGTATTAATATCAGCATCGACATAAAACTCATTATTTTCTTTTAGCTTTTTTGGTAGCCAAGAATTTTCTTCTAATTTCAGCGGAACCGTTTTTATGGTATTGCTCTCTTTATTCCAATCAATACTAGTAAGGGGGGCAATTGAAAGGATAAACCAGCCATAGCAATCTATAACTTGACAGTCTTTTTCAACAGACTGAATCGCTTTTGTTTTAAATTTTTCATTATCGTTATTATTCATCCAGTCTTGATATGTATTATTGAGCAAGGAACGTTTAACTAGATTTAAGTTTTGTGTAAAATGACTGAGGGCTTTTTCTTTGTTGATAATGGCATGTTGAAGCACCATTTTTTTACCTAAATCTTGTTCAACTCCAGTAATAAAATCTTTTAAAAAATATGAAAAAAACACTAATACAAGAGTAAAAACCAAAATAATTAAAAAGATTATTCTAAGACGAATCGATTTATTTTTTATGGATTTATTAGTCATCAATTGGGGCGATTTATTAATATTCTTACCGTAGTTATAAACCAAATATCATTATTAAGCAAAGCAAAGTCTATACTGATAAGGCAATACATTATATGTAACCTTATAGCTAACGGCACCTGCTGTTAGCGTTTGATATCGGGTATGTTATCTCCACACTTAATTTAGGAGATAAACATGAGAATTACGCTTAGCCAAGAACAATGGCAAACCATCATTGACTATTGCCAGTTATCAACTTCGAGCTTTTATGCGTGGTGATCTGCTAATCATTGTAGGCGGACACCTGAAATAATTTATAATTTTTCGCGTCAAAATTAGTAAGAAAAAACAGTCATGAACCTTTTATAGTTTGGATGTAGTAGAATATTACTTCAAAGGTGATTTGGGTGAAATCGTCATATAAATTTATAAGTGACTATAGGTATGAAGACAATTGGCAAGCTCGCCAAAGAGTTAGATATAAATATTGAGACCATAAGGTTTTATGAAAAAAAAGGACTTATTTCTCAACCTATTAAGCCAGAAAATGGTTATCGTTTATATAGTAGTGCTATTGCAGACAAGTTTAGGTTTATCGCTAAAGCAAAAGCTCTTGGCTTTACATTAAAAGAAATATCCTCACTAATGTCTATGGAAAATAACTGCGCCCAAGTAGAAAGCCTAGGTTTGCAAAAATTGGATATAATTCGAAATAAAATATTTGATTTACAGCGTCTAGAGAGCGTTATTAGTAAAATGACAAATTCATGTAAAACCAATCAAGACCAATATTCTTGCCCTATTATTGACTCATTAAAGTAATTGTTGACTCCGTATCTGTATACGGGGTTTATCGTGATGATAAATTACTTAGGAATGATTCTATATGATAAACAAATTACTCGATAAAGTTGGCTCTGGTGGGGTTTGGATAGCAGCCCTTAGTTGTACTGCCTGTTTTCCTGCATAAGGCTCGTTGGTATCCGTATTTGGTTTGGGATTTCTTTCGTCTTTTGAAGGCGTTGCAGTAAATACTTTACTACCTATTTTCGCTACCCTTGCGTTACTCGTAAATATATATAATTGGTATCGCAATAAAAGCCATTTAAGAGGTGCTTTAAGTATTCTTGGTCCTACAGCTGTTTTACTAACACTATATCCTCTTTGGCAATATGGTTGGAGTACCTATTTATTCTACTTTGGCATAAGTTTAATGGTCGTAATGTCAGTATTAGATATTGTAAAACCTATAAAGGAGATAATATGCAAAGTATAAAATTAAACTCAACAATAACTTGTCCTGAGTGCGGACATAATAAAACAGAAAAAATGCCAACCAATGCCTGTCAGTGGTTCTATGAATGTGAATCATGCAAAGCATTATTAAAGCCCTTAAAAGGTGATTGTTGCGTTTTCTGTTCTTATGGAACTGTTAAATGCCCACCAATTCAAGAAGGACAAGGTTGCTGTAATAGCTAACCGTCTATGTCCGCTGTGGTGGCATTTTTGCCAGTAATGAGAGAATTATTGGTTCGGTCAAATCTATGTGTTTTGAAATACCCATAGTTGACGTAACCATCTGAAGTGGCTTGATTTAAGCTTGGTAATAAACAGTTCATATTGAAACCATAATAATTATATTGGACAAAAATGATAAAATTTAAAAAGTTATTAATTTCTTTACTAGGGTTTAGTTTTTCGATAGCAACTCATGCTAATTCTTTATGTCATAGCTCATGCACCTTTGTTCTAAAAAGTGAACAGTCTGGTGAATACAGCATTATAAATCCCGAAAGGGCTGTTAAGCGAATGACACCTTGGTCAACATTCAAAATTCCACATTCCCTTATAGCTTTAGATACAGGCGTCATTAAAAATACTGAAGTAGAGCTTACTTTTGATATAGCGGATTATCCAATTCAAAAGTGGTGGCCTAAAATTTGGTATGAAGCACCTATTTCTTTAAGGGAGGCTTATAAGTATTCGGCAGTTCCTATCTATCAAGATACAGCAAGTAAAATTAATAAAAAGAGAATGAGTCAATACTTAGCTGATTTTCAATATGGTAATCAAGATATATCATCAGGTATTGATAATTTTTGGTTGAATAAAAGTATAAAAATAAGTGCTAAAGAGCAAGTCGACTTCCTTCAACGCTTATATAATCATAAGTTAGCAGTATCGAAAAGTTCATTGATGCAGTTGAAAGACATCATGTTAGCTGAAACTACCGAAGATTATAAACTATATGCCAAAACGGGAGCTGGTGGAGTCGCTAAAGATAAGGCCCTAGGCTGGTATGTAGGGTTTATTGAAACCAAGAAAGAAACTTATTATTTTGCTTTAAATATTGATGGTAAGTCTTTCAAAGAGGTCATCAAAACTAGGATTGATGCTGCAAAAGAGCAACTATCGTTAGCGGGAATAATATAACTTAATAATAAATAGCCACTTCAGAATAAAATGCCCTGTTGGTACTGAGCTAGTATTCGTTTTATGATGAATGTCGGCAATGGCCAAGCAGACCTTTGGCTATGATAAATCAAACAAAAATTAAGACCGCTTTGTAGCTTCCTGACATAATTGATTAGAACAACCCCTATTAATAGGAAACACCAACCTAAAGTAGAACATACTTAAGGTCTTTATAGTCTCTGATAACTGTTGATGGGTTTAATAGATGTGTAGATTTACGGTTAAGAGGTGAAAAAAGTCAATTAAAGTCTAATTACATTGTTATATAACAGGACAATTATTTACAATTTATTTTGTTACATTAATTGCTACAATCTATTGATAAATTCGCAATATGTAATTTTTGAATCAGCGAGTATATATGAGCTTGCAACGCCTTCATGTGTACAGAGGTGTTATTTCTTGGGTCGCACGGAATCATCATGTAATTTATCCCCTAAAGACCTTATATCATCAGACTCACTTAGTTTAGGATCTGTCCGTAGTAAATTGGTCACTTGTTGAAGGGAATTTCTTTAGATACCATCTACAAATCAATAAGAGATAGTTATTTAGATTAGCTGTAACAATTTGTTTATTAAAACAAAAACGGGATTACATCGCTGTAATCCCGTTCTTTAATTTGGTGCTCGCTACTGGACTCGAACCAGTGACACCTTGCATGTCATGCAAGTACTCTAACCAACTGAGCTAAGCGAGCAATTGTTAGTTGCTTTAACCAACGGGCGTCATATTATCGATATGAAATGTTAGTTGCAAGTAGTTTTATGTATTTCAATTTAAATAATTAACTGTTTGCTTATTAATGCGCCATTTCGACTCTTTTTTGAATGATACTGAGTCGCCAAGCTAATAATACGGCTGCGGTTGTTAAGCCAAAAATTATACCTATCCAAAAACCATAAGGACCAATCGGGTCAATTATCCAGTTGGTTAACCCTAAAATTAGCCCTAAACTTAAGCCAATGACCCAATATGAAAAGAAAGTAATGTATAAAATAGACTGCGTATCTTTATAGCCTCGCAATGCTCCCGCAGAAATAACTTGTATTGCATCGGAAAACTGAAATAAAGAAGCTAAAAACATTAAGCTAGCGGCTAACTCAATCACTTTTCTATCTAGCGTATATATTTCTGCGATGGGGTAGCGTAAAGCAATCGTTAATAGTGCAGTACCAACTGCAATAACAAGTGACAATATCAGTGAATAATTGCATATTTCTTTCGCGTTAGCTAAATCATTATTACCAACGGCATAACCCACTTGTATAGTCACGGCCATAGCTAAACTTAATGGCACCATAAATACTAAGCCTGAAAAGTTAATGGCTATTTGATGGCTTGCAACAACCTCTGCGCCAAAGGGCACCAGAATAATTGCGACTACGGCAAATAAACTCACCTCAAACAGTAATGACATTGCAATAGGAAAACCGATCGTCAGTATTTCTTTTATTTCTAGCCAATTTGGCCAGTAAAAACGTTCAAATAATGAGGCATGTTTTAATTTTTTTGATACGTAACAATAAATGAACATCGAGACAAACATAACCCAATAAACGATAGCTGTGGCGATACCACAACCGGCACCACCTAATGCAGGCATGCCAAACTCACCGTAGATAAAAATATAATTAGCCGGAATATTAATTAACAAACCTATGATACTGATGATCATTGTTGGTTTGGTATGCGACAAACCTTCAGAGTAGTTTCTTAAGACAAGATATAAACAAAAACCCGGACCACCCCAAACGATATAGCCTAAGTAGTCAAAAAGTAATTGTTTTAAATGACTTTCTAGCGGGATCTGTTCAATGACTAAGGGAGTGATCGCATAATATAAAACGATCAACAACAGACCTAAGGTTAATGCTATCCATGCGGTTTGATAGGTCGCTTTGGCAACATAATGGAATTTTTTTGCTCCAGCAAGTTGCGATACTATGGCAGCAAGTGCCATGACTAAACCATATATAGTTAGTATTAAGGGTAACCAAACACTGCTAGCAACCGCTACTGCAGCCATGTCGGTTGCACTCACTCGACCAGCCATCACCGTGTCTGCAAATCCCATTAGGGTTTGCACAAGTTGAGCGATCAAAATAGGATAAGCTAATTTCATTAGGCTTTTGGTGTTTTTTCTAAAGTCAGTAATATTCATTAGGGAAGAGTGCTTATAAAACCATCATTTTAAGAAGAAAAATGATCAAGATGAGAATGATATAGGTTTAAAGCAGTTGTGCAATGTTTCTCTAGTGAATTTAGCCTTTATAAAAAACAATGTTAAAGCGAAAACACGAGTAATGATTACTAAAAAACTTGTTCGTCATCACTGTCTATCGCTAATTGAATTTTTTGGCGGTATTCATCAATATGCATATTTAAGTGAATATCTCGACAACAAGAAGGGCACTCTTCGTAATAATCTTGATCACCAGCCGATGTATCTAAAGCTAAATGTAAGTGATGACCACAATGAGGGCAGCTAATACGTTTGTCTTTTATCGCTTGTAAGCTTGATTCCTGGGACATTTTGCCTCCTAGATTCTTTTGGTTACTGATGATTAAGTATGTTCATATTTGTAAAAATCGCTAACAAAATCAAAAATAAAGTTGTCTAAATTATTTAACTTACTGTGTGCAATCAATTTTATTTTAACATTAATGTAATGATAAAATTCGAGATAACAAAGCTCTCGATTGATCAATATAGATACCACCAAATAGATTTGCATGATTTAGGATATGATAAAAATTATAAATGAGCTTTCGTTGCTCATAGCCTTTTTCAAGGGGGAAAATATCTTGGTAACCCTGATAAAAATCATAAGGTAGTTGGCCAAAGAGTTCGGTCATCGCAATATCGACTTCTCGGTCACCATAATAGCAAGCAGGATCATAAATGACTGACAAAGAGTCTGTGAAGCCTAAGTTACCCATCCATAAGTCACCATGAACTAGGCAAGGTTTAACATCGTGATGATTTAATGCGTCGTGGCAAATATCAGTAATATGGTCAATGTTACCCAGTGTTATTGATTTTTCGCTCAGTAATTGTAATTGCCAAGCAACTCGTTGTTCTGAGAAGAAGGTTTTCCAATTACTACGCCAGTTGTTCGGCTGTAAAGTGTCGCCAATATAATTGTCGTGTTGCCAACCAAATTGTCCATGTGACGAACCCTTATGCATCAAGGCGAGCTGTGCACCTAAATTATACCAATGTTTTTCGGTAGCGTGTGAAAATGGAATGTAATCAAGCACAATAAAGCTTTTATCAAGGGTGCTACCTAATGCTATAACTTCGGGGCAAGTGATTTGTTTAAGAGAACGTATTTGATTTAGGGCGTAAGCTTCTGATTCAAAATGGTTGAAGTGATTTTTATCTTTAATTTTAATAAAGTAATGATGATGCTTATTGCTTAGTTGGTAAGCTAAATTGCTTTCACTTGTTGAAATAAGGCGCTTTTTTTCAATAGTGAATTGCTCACCGGTTTCAGTTTTGATTGCTTGCTCAATAGATTGCCACATAATGCACCAATTATTCATTGACCCTGTTGGTGTGAGTATAGTTAATAATTGAGCAATGTGTTTATTTTGCTGAGCTGATTTTAATTTTCAATAATTAAGTGAGCTATTTTATTGGGTACACCATCCCATTCTTGTGCATCGGCAGGTGCGGGTTTTACTTCGGTTATTCTCGGCCATACTTTAGCTAACTCAGCATTGAGTTCGATAAATTCTTTTTGATCTTCAGGAACGTCATCTTCTTGATATATGGCGCCTGCAGGGCATTCAACCGGACATAAATCACAATCAATACAGTCTTCAGGACTGATGACTAAAAAATTAGGACCTTCATAAAATGCATCCACTGGGCATACTGCTACACAGTCGGTATATTTACATTTTATACAATTGTCGGTAACTACAAATGCCATAACGTACTCTTTTGATGAGATGAAATATTTTCGAGCTGATCATACCTAGCTTAGCAATAATTTCAATTGTTGATTTAACTGAGAGGTATGTTCAGGTAAAATGCCGAAAAATTCCCTTTTCTCTTTTTGGAACCGCTCACTATGTTGCGTTTAACAAATATCCAACTGCCGCTTGATCATGAAGAAGCTGATATAAAACTGGCTATTCTAGATACATTATCAATTTCTGAAGATCAGCTAATTGATTTTACGGTTCATAAGCGCGGATATGACGCACGTAAAAAAGCAAAAATAGTGTTGATTTATACGCTTGATGTAGACACTCGCCTTAATGAAGAATTACTTGAAAAATTTGCTAAAGACAGCCAAGTAAAAGTAAGCCCTGACATGAGCTACAATTTTGTTGCCCAAGCGCCAGAAGTCTTATCACAACGACCTGTTGTTATTGGCTTTGGTCCATGTGGCTTATTTATCGGATTAGTACTTGCTCAAATGGGATTTAAGCCGATTATTTTAGAGCGCGGTAAAGAAGTACGTCAACGCACCAAAGATACCTTTGGCTTTTGGCGCAAAAAAATACTCAATACTGAATCTAATGTACAATTTGGTGAGGGTGGTGCAGGTACTTTTTCTGATGGTAAACTCTACAGCCAAGTTAAAGACAAGAAACATTATAGCCGTAAAGTGCTGCATGAATTTGTTGATGCAGGCGCGCCTGAAGAAATTTTATTTGTGAGTAAACCGCATATTGGTACCTTTAAGCTCGTTACTATGATTGAGCAAATGCGCGCTAAAATTATTGCGCTTGGTGGTGAAATTCGTTTTGAACAACGCGTTGACGAATTTCATTTTGACGAAGAGCAAGGTACTGATGGACACAAACGTATTAATGGCTTAACACTGGCCAGTGGCGAACGTATTGATACCAATTATGTTGCTTTAGCCGTAGGTCATAGCGCTCGTGATACCTTTGAGATGCTTGTTAAAAATAAAGTCTCGGTAAAAGCTAAACCTTTTTCAGTTGGCTTTCGCATAGAACATGAGCAATCAGTTATTGATGATGCACGTTTTGGTGACAATGCCGGTAATGAAATATTAGGCGCTGCAGATTATAAATTAGTACACCATTGTAATAATGGTCGAAGTGTTTACAGCTTCTGTATGTGTCCTGGCGGAACTGTAGTTGCAGCGGCATCAGAAGAAGGGCGCTTAGTCACTAATGGTATGAGCCAATACTCGCGTCATGAGCGTAATGCGAATAGCGCAATTGTTGTTGGTATTGAGCCTAGCGACTTTGCTAATAAAGATGATCCTTCAGACGTATTATCGGGTATTGAATTTCAACGCCGTTTAGAAGAAACAGCCTTTAAACTCGGTGGAGAAAATTATGATGCGCCAGTGCAGTTGGTTGGTGATTTTCTTGCTGGACGTAAAAGCGGTGAGCATGGCGAAGTTAGCCCTTCATACAAGCCCGGCGTTAAATATTGCGACTTAAGTGAAACCTTACCTGATTACGCTATTGCCGCTATTCGTGAAGCATTACCTGCCTTTGAACGTAAGATAAAAGGTTTTTCAATGAATGATGCGACATTAACGGCTGTTGAGACAAGAACATCATCAACCATTCAAATTACCCGTGATAGAGAGTCACTGCAAAGCATTAATGTCGAAGGTCTTTATCCGGCTGGTGAAGGTGCTGGTTATGCAGGTGGTATATTATCAGCGGGTATTGATGGTATTAAAGTCGCAGAAGCGATGGCGCTGGCAATGATGGCAAAAAGATAAGTCTGTCTTTATATTGCAAATAAAGGGGAATTCCCCTATATTTGCGACCTCAAATATTTCCCAAAAGAAATAGTTTATATTATTAAAAATATATTCAAGCGTCACTTTGTGTGTGACGCCACTGAAATAAAGGAAAATTAATGCCTGTTATCACTCTCCCTGACGGTTCAAAACGTTCATTCGACAATGCAGTATCGGTAATGGATGTTGCCTTAGACATAGGACCTGGTCTTGCTAAAGCAACCATCGCGGGTCGTATCGACGGAAATCTTGTTGATGCTTGTGAATTAATTACCCAAGATGCTTCTTTACAACTTATCACTAATAAAGATAACGAAGCTCTTGAGATTATTCGTCATTCTTGTGCGCATTTACTAGGGCATGCTATTAAGCAGTTATACCCAAATGTTAAAATGGCGATTGGACCAACGATTGATAACGGCTTTTATTATGATATTGACCTTGAAGAGTCAATTACTGAAGACGATTTAGTCAAACTTGAAAAACGTATGACTGAACTAGCACGCACCGGTTATGAAGTTGTTAAGAAAACAGGTTCATGGCAAGACGCTTACGATGCGTTTACTGAGCGTGGTGAAACCTACAAATTACAGATTCTTGATGAAAACATCGAGAAAACTGATACGCCTGCTTTATATCATCACCAAGAATACATTGATATGTGTCGTGGTCCTCATGTACCTAGTATGCGTCATTGTCATCATTTTAAATTGATGAAAGTTGCTGGTGCTTATTGGCGCGGTAATTCTGACAACAAAATGTTGCAACGTATTTACGGCACAGCTTGGGCTGATAAAAAGCAACTTAAAGCGTATATCGTTCGTTTAGCAGAAGCTGAAAAGCGCGATCACCGTAAAATTGGTAAAACATTAGATTTATTTCATTGGCAAGAAGAAGCACCAGGCATGGTGTTTTGGCATAACGATGGTTGGACAATTTACACTGAGTTAGAGAAATTTATTCGTGAAAAATTACACGAATATGATTATGACGAAGTTAAAGCGCCGATGATGATGGACAGAAGCCTTTGGGAAAAATCAGGTCATTGGGAAAAATATGCCGACGGCATGTTCACCACTGAGTCTGAAAAGCGTGAATACGCGATAAAACCAATGAACTGTCCAGGTCATGTACAGATATTCAACCAAGGTTTGAAATCGTACCGCGATTTACCTTTACGTATCGCTGAGTTTGGTTGTTGTCATCGTAACGAGCCATCAGGTTCATTACATGGCTTAATGCGCGTTCGTGGTTTTACTCAAGATGATGCTCATATTTTCTGTATGGAATCACAAGTACAAGCCGAAGTAAAAAAATGTATCGAGATGGTATACGATGTCTATGGTTCATTTGGTTTTGAAGATGTTATTGTTAAATTATCAACGCGTCCTGAAAATCGCATTGGTAGTGATGAAATTTGGGACAAAGCTGAAGCGGGCCTTGCACAAGCATTAACCGACAGCGACATCAAATTTGAATATTTACCAGGCGAAGGAGCATTTTATGGTCCTAAGATTGAATTTACCTTAATGGATTGTTTAGGTCGTGCTTGGCAATGTGGTACAGTGCAGCTCGATTTTGCTTTACCAGAGCGTTTAGGCGCAACTTATGTTGGTGAAGACAACGAAAGATACATCCCAGTGATGATTCATCGTGCTATTTTAGGTTCACTTGAGCGTTTTATTGGAATTTTGATTGAAGAGTTTACCGGGAAGTTTCCGACCTGGTTATCTCCAATTCATGCAACTGTGATGAATATTACCGACAAACAGGGTCAATATTGTGAAAAAGTTGTTAAAAAACTAAAAGAAAGTGGATTTAGAGTAAAACTAGACTTGAGAAATGAGAAGATAGGCTTTAAAATCCGCGAGCACACTTTGAAGCGTGTTCCATATTTGTTAGTTGTTGGTGACAAAGAAATGGAAGCAGGCGAAATCGCTATTCGAACGCGAAGTGGTGAAGATTTAGGCAAAATGTCTGTTGATGACTTTATTTCTAAACTAAGTGAAGAAGTTAACTCTCGCAGTTAGCGTTTAAATTACTTATAATAACGTTTATAACATACATCAAAATATTTTATTAATCTGAGTAGTTGTTAAGTTAAAAATAACACCAGCTACTCGGAACAAAGTTCTTTGGAGGAACATGGCTATTAAAGGTGGACAACGAGGCGGGCAAAAAGAGCCAGCACATCGTTTAAATGAGTTAATTACAGGTATTGCTGATAATGAAGTTCGTTTGATTAGATTTGACGGAGAGCCTGGTGGCATCGTCACATTAGATGAAGCAATGGATCAAGCTGACGAAGCTGGTGTTGATCTTGTTGAAATAAGCCCTACGGCTAAACCTCCTGTACTCCGTGTTATGGATTACGGTAAGTTTATCTATGAAAAAGCTAAAGAACAAAAAGAACAACGCAAAAACCAGAAACAGATACAGGTTAAGGAAATTAAATTCCGTCCTGGAACAGATGAAGGCGACTATCAGGTAAAACTACGCAACCTGAAGCGCTTTTTAGAGGGTGGCGATAAAGTTAAAGTAACTTTACGTTTCCGTGGTCGTGAAATGGCTCACCAAGAACTCGGTTTACAACTACTAACTCGCGTTAAAAACGATTTAGAAGAGTTAACTGTACTTGAATTCTTCCCGCGTCGTGCGGAAGGAAGACAAATGGTGATGGTACTAGCACCTAAAAAATAATCAATAACCGGTATTTCAAGTAACTTAGTTTGATGTAAATTAAAATAAGTTCACCATTATTGATTTTAACGGGTAACTTTAGGCCTGAAAGTAAAAACTAACGTTTATTTTTGTTTATCCTTAAATAAACGCGTTAAGTTTTTCGCCTAAGTTGCTAAATTTCAATGGCAATGTTTATGTGTAATAGCACAAACATGAATGCGGAGTAATATTCATGCCTAAAATGAAAACTAACAAAGGTGCTGCGAAGCGCTTTAAAAAAACAGCCTCTGGCTACAAGTTCAAACAAGCTGGCCTTCGTCATATCTTGACTAAGCGTCGTACTAAAGTTAAACGTCATCTTCGTGCTAAGTGCATGATTTCGGCGGCTGACATTAAGTCAGTTAAAAAACTTTTACGTCACGGTTAATAGGAGAGATATAGAATGGCTAGAGTAAAACGTGGTGTACAAGCTCGTGCACGTCACAAGAAGGTTCTAAAGCAAGCTAAAGGTTATTACGGAGCACGTAGCCGTGTTTACCGTGTTGCTTATCAAGCAGTAACTAAAGCAGGTCAGTACGCTTACCGCGATCGTCGTCAACGTAAACGTCAATTCCGTCAGCTTTGGATCACTCGTATAAATGCAGCAGCTCGCATAAACGGTTTATCTTACAGTGTTTTCATTAATGGTCTTAAAAAGGCTGCTATTGAAATCGATCGTAAGATCCTAGCTGATATTGCAGTATACGACAAAGCAACATTCACATTCTTAGTTGAAAAAGCGAAAGCTGCTTTAGCTGCATAGAACTTGAAAAAGCTTTGAGATAAGGACGCCATTAGGCGTCCTTTTCTTTTTTTAATTATACTAACTTGTTCTTTAGCTCACTTTCTGCGTTTTAAAGTACTTACTAATAGTTATTAGCTCCGTTCTTTACTTTGGAAATTAAACTAAACACCTTGGTTATAATGTATTAAAATGTTTTTATTAATTATACCGAATACTATTTTATCTTTTGGGATAACGCGCAAAGATATTATTCGCTACAATTAATATTAACTTGATAATTAAGGTTTAAACCGATGAGTCTTGCAGATCAAATTTTAGCGGTAAATAATGATTTACCTATTCGTACCGATGCACCAGTTCACAGCGGTAAAGTGCGCAGTGTTTATTGGTTAACCGACGCGGATAGTAAGCGACTAATTCAAGAGAAAGGCTATGATGTTGCCGACGACACACCTTTAGCCATTATGGTTATTAGTGATCGTATTTCTGCTTTTGAATGTATCTGGCAAGGCGAAGGTGGTATGCAAGGTGTACCTGGAAAAGGTGCATCACTGAATGCTATATCAAATCATTGGTTTAAATTATTTAAAGATCAAGGTCTAGCCGATAGTCATATTCTTGATATTCCACATCCGTTTGTTTGGATCGTACAAAAAGCTAAACCTGTAATGATTGAAGCTATCTGTCGTCAGTATATTACCGGTTCTATGTGGCGTTCATACGTAAAAGGTGAACGTGATTTTTGTGGTATCGAATTAGCTGAAGGATTATTGAAAGATTCAAAGCTACCTGAACTTCTACAAACACCTTCAACAAAAGGTATTTTAGAAGGCATTCCGGGCGTTCCTGCGATTGATGATGTTAATATTACTCGCAAAAATATTGAAGATAATTTTGAAGCCTTTAATTTTAAAACGCCTGATGATATTACTTTATACGAAAAATTATTAACGGAAGGTTTTGACGTTATTTCTGATGCGTTGGCAAAGCTTGACCAAATCTTTGTAGATACTAAGTTTGAATTTGGCTATGTAAAAGATAAAGCTGGCAACGACAAGTTAATTTATATGGACGAAGTGGGTACGCCTGATTCTTCACGTATTTGGGATGGCGAGCAATATCGTGCCGGTAAAGTGGTTGAAAACTCGAAAGAAGGTTTCCGCCAATTACTTTTAGCACATTTCCCTGATGCTGATATTTTATTAAATAAAAATCGCATGGACGAGCGCTTAGCTTTAGCTCGCAACAATGAGTTACCGGCATCCGTATTAATGGATGTGTCACAAACATACACAGCGATCGCTGAGAAAATTACCGGTCAAAAAATTGTTTTGTCTGCTAACCCTAAAGCTGAAATTATTGATATTTTACGCGAGCAGTATCAGCTAATCGATTAAGTCGTTATTGTCTCTGCTTAAAAGCTCTACACCCGTAGGGCTTTTTTTTTGTGCGCTATTTACCATCTCTAACCTTTGCTAATACTAAACCTTCAATTTTGCCCTTTACACTTTTTCTTAAACATAAAATCTGACTAATGGTCATAATCTGCGCACCAATATGGTGTTTGGGTTATGTTTGTGTGCAACATTTTGGTGCATTTGAGCGGTGTAATATTAATTATTATTTTTTAACTTATTGTTTTTTAGTTGATTGTCTCTTTGGGCACAAATGGTGCTTAAATAAATTTATATAAACAATCTTAAATAATATGCACTAAAGGTGAACAAATGAAGTTGATAACCGCAATAATCAAACCTTTTAAACTCGATGATGTTCGTGAAGCACTCAGTGAGATAGGTCTAGAAGGATTAACGTTAAGCGAAGTTAATGGTTTTGGCCGACAAAAAGGTCATACCGAACTTTATCGTGGTGCCGAATATGTTGTCGATTTTTTACCAAAAATGAAACTTGAGCTCGCTGTTAAGGATGAAATGGTTGAGCGTGTTATCGACACTATTCTTGAAACAGCGCAAACAGGAAAAATAGGTGACGGTAAGATATTTGTCACTAACATCGAACATATTGTTAGGATCAGAACAGGTGAAACAGATAATGAAGCTATTTAAACAGTTACACTCAAGCATAACGATGAATAAAGTATTAACACTTGTTATTTTACTTTTGTCCGCGGTCGCATTGCCAAGTTTTGCCAGCAATGACGAATTGAACGGCGCAAATACGGCGTGGATCCTCACATCAACGGCTCTAGTCCTAATGATGACCTTACCCGGACTCGCTTTATTTTACGGTGGATTAGTTCGACGTAAAAATATTCTTTCTATTCTTATGCAGTGTTTTTCAATTGCTGCTCTTTCTTCGATACTTTGGTTTGTGGTCGGTTATAGCTTAGCCTTTGGTGAAGGTAATGCGTGGATAGGTGATTTTAGCAAAGTACTTATGATGGGAATAACCAAAGAAACCCTTGTTGGTGATATTCCGGAAAGCTTGTTTGCTTTATTTCAAATGACGTTTGCGGTTATTACTCCTGCACTTATTATTGGCGCTTATGCAGAAAGAATGAAGTTTTCTGCAGTCTTAATTTTTAGTGGCTTATGGTTGCTAGCGGTTTATGCTCCGGTAACTCATTGGGTTTGGGGCGGCGGTTGGTTAGGCCAAATGGGCATTTATGATTTTGCCGGTGGTATTGTGGTGCATATTACCTGTGGTGTTGCTGCCTTGGTTGCTGCTGTTGTTTTAGGTCCTCGATATGGTTTCCCTCGAACGCCTATGTTGCCACATAACTTAACCATGACTATTACGGGGGCAGGTTTGCTTTGGGTAGGTTGGTTTGGTTTCAATGGTGGTAGTGCCTTAGCCGCCAATGGTGACGCAGCAATGGCTATGTTAGTCACGCATTTATCCGCTTCAGCAGGTGCACTGACTTGGGCTGCTATTGAATGGAAAAAATTTGGTAAAGCGAGTGTCTTAGGCGCGGTAACGGGCATGGTTGCCGGTTTAGGGACAATAACACCTGCATCAGGTTTTGTTGGCCCAGGTGGCGCACTAGTTATAGGGATTTCTGCGGGTTTTATTTGTTTTTATTCAACGGTCTATATTAAACAAAAGTTAAAAATTGACGATTCTTTAGATGTTTTTCCCGTGCATGGTGTCGGGGGTATTTTAGGCACTTTATTAGCGGGTGTGTTTTCTTCTACAGAGCTAGGCGCTTTTAGTGGTTATGGTTATGCAGAGGGTATCACCACGATGTTAGGGCAGGTCAGTGTTCAATTAGTGGGAATTGGCACTGTTATTGTCTATACGGCGGTTGTCTCTTACGTGTTGTTTAAGCTTGTTTCCTTGATGACTAAAGGCTTAAGGGTTGATAAAGAACAAGAAATAACGGGCCTTGATTTAATTGAACATGATGAATCAGGGTATAATTTGTAGTTAAATTTTGTGATTTAGACGTCAAAAAACAGCAAGGCCTTTATTGAAATAGAGGCCTTTTTCTTATCTGAGCTGTTTTTTCAGTAAAAGCACTCTTTTCACTACATAATCAATTGATTTTTGTGTAAAATCATACACCATTTATATTAATACCATCAGTCTAGCCAAAACCTTCAAATTTACTGAACGGTTTTAGAGCCGTTTTAGAGGAACTCATGAATTTAGACGATATAATATTGCAGGCAGAACAAGCTATTTCTGCAGCAAAAGATCCAGTAGAGCTTGATCAAGTTCGCGTTAATTTTTTAGGTAAGAAAGGTTTGTTCACTGAGCAAATGAAGGGCTTAAGTAAATTACCTAAAGAAGAAAAACCTAAAGCAGGGCAAGTGATCAATATTGCTAAGCAGCAAGTACAAAAATTATTAACCGAACGTGGTGAGTTATTGCGTGCAGAGGTTATTGCTAAACAGTTAGCTGCTGAGTCTATTGATGTAACATTGCCAGGGCGTAGTAATGACCTAGGTGGTTTACACCCAGTAACACGTACTATTGAGCGTATAGAAAGCTTTTTTGGTGATTTAGGTTTTTCTGTTAAAGAAGGTCCTGAGGTTGAAGACGATTTTCATAATTTTGATGCACTGAATATTCCAGAGCACCATCCTGCACGTCAAGACCATGACACTTTTTACTTCAATCCTAAGTTAGTTTTACGTACACAGACTTCTGGTGTACAAATTCGTACTATGGAAAAAGAGCAACCGCCTTTACGTATTATATCTCCGGGCAAAGTTTATCGTAATGATTACGATCAAACGCATACGCCAATGTTCCACCAAGTTGAAGGCTTAATGGTTGATAAAGATGTTAGCTTTACGCATCTTAAAGGTATTTTACACGACTTCTTACATCACTTTTTTGAAGAAGAAGTTGAAATTCGTTTCCGTCCTTCTTATTTCCCTTTTACTGAACCTTCAGCAGAAGTGGATAT
This sequence comes from Colwellia sp. BRX8-4, assembly GCF_014077345.1. Taxonomy (NCBI): domain Bacteria; kingdom Pseudomonadati; phylum Pseudomonadota; class Gammaproteobacteria; order Alteromonadales; family Colwelliaceae; genus Colwellia; species Colwellia sp. BRX8-4. Next base: position 106,438 of record NZ_JACGVS010000014.1, on the reverse strand, counting down.
TATGGGCAAAAATGGCAAATGGTTAGAAGTTTTAGGTTGCGGTATGGTTCATCCTAACGTTTTAAAATCAGTAGGTATTGACCCTGAAGTATACACAGGTTTTGCTTTTGGCATGGGCGTTGAACGCTTAACCATGTTGCGCTACGGTGTAAACGATTTACGTTCATTCTTCGAAAATGATCTTCGCTTCTTAAAACAGTTCAAGTAGGAAAGCCAACAATGAAATTTAGTGAATCTTGGTTACGTGAGTGGGTTAATCCTGCTATTTCATCGAGTGAGTTAGCTCATCAAATAACTATGGCCGGCTTAGAAGTTGACGCTGTAGAACCTGTTGCGGGTGAATTTACCGGTGTATTAATTGGTGAAGTTGTTGAATGTGGGCCTCACCCTGACGCAGATAAATTACAAGTAACAAAAATAAATCTAGGTAGCGAGTTTAATGATGGCGAGTTAGTTGACATCGTTTGTGGCGCTAAAAACTGTCGTTTAGGCCTCAAGGTTGCTGTTGCAACGGTTGGCGCAGTTTTACCGGGCGACTTTAAAATTAAAAAAGCTAAATTGCGTGGCGTGCCTTCTCATGGCATGTTGTGTAGTGAGTCAGAAATTGGTTTGTCTGAAAGTGCTGACGGTATTATGGAGCTTGCACCCGATGCACCAATCGGTATGTGTGTTCGTGAATACTTAGACTTAAATGACGTTACCATCGATGTTGATTTAACGGCTAATCGCGGTGATTGTTTAGGCCTTAAAGGTTTAGCACGCGAAGTCGGGGTGTTAAATAGTGCTAACATTACTGAACCTGAAATTGTTGCTGTTGTTGCAACGATTGATGATGTGCGTGACATTACTTTATCTGCACCACAAGCTTGTCCGCGTTATTTAGGACGAGTGATTAAAAATATAGATGTAACCGCGAAAACACCGTTATGGATGGTAGAAAAATTACGCCGTTGTGGCACTCGCTCAATTGACCCTGTTGTCGATGTAACTAATTACGTGTTGCTTGAGCAAGGGCACCCGATGCACGCTTTTGATTTATCAAAAATCGATGGTGGTATTAATGTTCGTTTTGCTACGTCAGGTGAAAAACTTGTTTTACTTGACGGTAATGAAGTGACGCTTTCGAGCGAAACATTAGTGATTGCTGATGAAAGTAAAGCCTTAGCGATGGCTGGCATTTTTGGCGGAAAAGAATCGGGTGTAAAATCTGATGAAGAAGAAAAATCAACTGATATTTTCTTAGAAAGTGCTTTCTTTGCTCCCTTGGCTATTTTAGGTAAAGCCCGCCAATATGGTTTACATACTGATTCATCACATCGTTACGAACGTGGTATTGACCCTGAATTGCAGCGTAGTGCTATGGAACGTGCAACGACCTTATTATTAGCTATTGTCGGTGGCCAAGCAGGACCTATCGTTGAAGCATTAAGTGATGAACATTTACCAAAAGAAAAAACAGTAACCTTACGCCGCGAAAAACTTGATGGACGTATTGGTCATCATATTGAAGATGCTAAAGTGACTGAAATTTTAACGCGTTTAGGTTTCGAAATTACCTTTGTAAATGATGTTTGGACCGTAGTGGTACCAGCATATCGTTTTGATATTAAAGTTGAAGTCGACTTAATTGAAGAAGTTGCGCGTATTTTTGGTTACAACAATATTCCGAATGTGTCGCCTAAAGCAACGTTGGCGATGCGCGAACAAAAAGAAAAGTTTATTCCGTTGAAACGTTTACGCAACGTTATGGTTAATCGTGGATATCAAGAAGCAATAACTTATAGTTTTGTTGACCCAAAAGTTCAAGCGCTTATTCACCCTGAACAAGCGGTGATGACTTTACCGCATCCAATTTCTTCTGAAATGTCGGTGATGCGTTTAAGTATGTGGACAGGCTTATTGCAATCGGTTATTTACAACCAGAACCGCCAGCAATCTCGCATCCGTTTATTTGAAACAGGTTTACGTTTTGTTCCAGATGAAGCCGCAGAAAACGGTGTTCGCCAAGAACAAATGTTTGCAGGTGTTGTGACCGGCCAGCGTAATGAAGAACATTGGGATATGGAAAAGTCTGCAAGTGATTTTTTTGATATTAAATCAGACGTAGAAGCCTTACTGGCTCTTACGGGCGATGCTTCGTTATATCAGTTTTCAAAAGATGAAATAGTCGCACTTCATCCTGGCCAAACCGCCGCAATCCATAAGAATGGTGTGCTGGTGGGACATGTTGGTACCTTACATCCTGAATTAGAAAGAAAATTAGGACTAAACGGTCGTACATTTATTTTTGAGCTATTATTGTCTGAAATTTCAACACAACAAATCCCTGAAGCTGGTGATATATCTCGCTTTCCTGCCAATAGACGTGACATAGCAGTGATCGTTGAAGAGCAAATTAATGCAAATAATGTCTTACAACTTATTGAAAAGGTTGGCGGAAATTATTTAGTTGATCTAAACTTGTTTGACGTATACCGAGGAAATGGTATTGAAGAAGGGTTTAAGAGCTTAGCGATAGCGATGACTTTACAGGATTGTGATAAAACCCTTGAAGAAAAAGACATTAATGAAGTCGTTGAACGTGTCGTAGACACATTAGAAACTGAGCTAAATGCATCACTGAGGAATTAGGTAATGGCGCTTACTAAAGCAGAAGTAGCAGAACATTTATTCGAGAAAGTTGGGCTGAGCAAACGCGACGCAAAAGATATGGTTGAGGTGTTTTTTGAAGAAATACGCGAAACGTTAGAAAGTGGCGAACAAGTTAAGCTTTCAGGTTTTGGTAACTTCGATCTTCGTGTTAAAAGCGAACGCCCAGGTCGTAACCCTAAAACGGGTGAAGATATTCCAATTTCTGCTCGTAAAGTTGTTACTTTCCGTCCTGGACAAAAATTAAAGAGTCGCGTTGAAAACGGTAACGGCTAATTAATAACGTATAAAGTTAGAGCATGCTTTTCTATGTATTCAATAATAGATGAGATGATGTTTATAGAAGGTTGCTACGGCAACCTTTTTTTATGCTTGCGAGAGAGCAGGGATAGATAAGATAGAGCCAAGCAAGGAAGGCAAGGATAGCCTTTATTTATATCGTTTAGTTAGGGTATCAATCTGTCTCTATGCGTGATCTAGAGTAGCGCTTAACTATCTTGCTTTAGTGTGAACTTTTTTGATGATTTAGTGACATCTTTTTACCTAGTAACTTGAGCAAAGAAACAATTATTTCCTTCGCTATTAAACCAACAATAGCGATGACCGCTCCAGTACTTAGTGCATTTATCTCAAGTGGGATAGTCAGTGAAAAATCAGTTAAGGTATCTTTAATAATGACTTTATCGCCATAAACAATAAAGTTATAAATCCGTTCAATATAAACGTCGCTAGTTATCACGCTAAGTTGTGACTGCAAATACTCAACCCGTATGACCAATTGGTTAATAATTTCGGCTGTATTGACTATTGACGGCTCAGAATTAGCTTGATACTTCGTTATCATCGCTGATAAATTACCTTGGTAGTGCAGATCTGCAATGTTTTGAAATTCTACTAGGTGCAGTTTTGCTTCAGATAAGTGTCCGGACAGGCGATGTTTATATTGAATGATAAATGCCGGTAATTGCACACCTACTATAAATGTTACAGTGAAGAAACAGCGGTCAATAATATTATTAATCACTCTAAACATAGCTAACTTATCGCTTAAATATATATTCACAAAAAATAACATTAGCATATATTTGTTTATATTTTAAAATTTTTATGGTTTAAAAATTGCATATTTATAAAATAGATTATGCATTTGATATGAATGCAATAAAGAGTCAAATTTTTGATGGTGGTATCAATAGTGAAAATTAATATAGATAACAACGAACAAGAAAATTTAATATTGCAACACTCTCATTTGGGAAGAAATATAATGGTTAAAAATTTAAGTAAGCTGCGGAAAACTTTTGCCGTTGGCGGTATCTTTATTGCTTCAAGTCTTTTTTCATACAGTGTTAATGCTTTAGAAGTAGCAGGTAACATTCACAAAGGTCAAGACGCTAATAGCCAAGGTTATAGTTTTTCTTTAGCAGACAGCTTTACTAAAGGCGGAAATTTCTATTGGACTGCTTCTTATAATAACTTAGAAAAAGTAAAATATGATTTACCTTTCACCATAACCGACGAACGTTTTTTTAAAATTAATACCATTGATGGGCTTGTTAGTTATCGTCATAAGATACAAAGTTATAATGCTTTTTTCAAAAAATTAACGATTGAATATCAACTGGGCGCTTCACTAGCGCTCACTGAAAATAAACTTACCTATACCGACCCAAACAGTTCAGATACAGTGGAAATATACCCTTCGCAAGAAAATGATATAAACATGGTACTAGGCGTTGTTGCCCATTATAAGTTTAATAAAAATACTGCATTAAACCTAGGTGTTAAACATCAACCTAATTTTTCTGAATTTGGTGCTATAACATCTGTTTATGTTGGTCTAAGTTATCGTTTTGGACGAGGCTTAGATTATTAAGTTGGATAGAAAAAGTTGTCTAGCCTAGCATTTAAGGTCTTTGTTGATGATATTTGCTAAAGTTTAAAGAAGAAATTAATAATGATCACCATTAAATAGGTGGTCTTGTTAATTTCAAGACGTAATAACTTACACCTGTAAGTTTAAAATATATTGCTATTGGTGGGGATGTTTATGCCATTAAGAATTCGTTTAAAAGCTGTTTTACTTATATCAGCGATTATGATCAACTTCTCTGCTCATGCAGCCGTGCAATGTCTTCTGCCTACGCCTTTTCTTGACGCCGACGGCGATGGATATGATGATACTGTTATTATTGGCGGTGCTTATGACTTATTCCCAAGCGATGCTACAGAATGGTATGACACCGATTTAGATGGCGTCGGTAATAATAAAGACCCTGATGATGATAATGATGGTGTGCCTGATTTTGATGCTGTTGGTAATCCCCTTGATAATAATCGTGATGGTGATGCTGTTATCGATATTTATGATCCTGCTATCGACAACGCTTTTGAATGGTTAAACACTGACGGAGATACGCTTTGTAATACGGTTGACCTTGATGATGATGGTGACGGGGTTGTTGATGTAGTCGATGTATACCCACTTAACCCTGCTGAATGGGATGATACCGACAGTGATACCATAGGTAATAACGCTGATACCGATGATGATGGTGACGGTATTATTGATTTATATGATGCATTCCCTCTCGATAATTCAGAACAACTTGATACAGATAAAGATGGTATCGGTAATAACGCTGATACCGATGATGATGGCGATGGCATTTTAGATGTCAACGATGCGTTCCCTCTCGATGATTCTGAAACACTTGATACCGATAATGATGGTCTTGGTGATAATGCTGATAATGATAGCGATGGTGATGGTATCTCTAATGGTATAGATATCTTTCCAAATGATCCTACGGAATGGTTTGATACCGATGGTGATGGCATTGGTAATGTAGCTGATGATGATGATGATAATGATGGAATACTTGATTTTGATTCGGGTGGTACTGATCTATTTCCACTGGATGCTAGTGAGTCACTCGATTACGATTCTGATGGCATTGGCGATAATGGCGATACAGATGCTGACGGCGACGGGGTTATAGATAGTGACTCTGGCGGTACTGATGTTTTTTTACTAAATAACAGTGAATGGTTTGATTTTGATGGGGATGGTACGGGAGATAATGCTGATAATGATGCTGATGGTGATGGTATTATTGATAATGATGCAGGTGGTACAGATGTTTTTTTACTGAATAACAGTGAATGGTTTGATTTCGACGGAGATGGTACGGGAGATAATGCTGATAGTGATGATGATGGCGATGGCGTTACAGATAGTGATGCTGGTGGTACTGATATCTTTTTATTGAATAGCAACGAGTGGTTTGATTTCGATGGGGATGGTACCGGAGATAATGCCGACGGTGATGATGACAATGACGGTGTGCTTGATATCGATGATTTATTTAAATTTGATGCTACAGAGCAAAACGATTTTGATGGCGATGGTATAGGGGATAATTCAGATCCTGACATTGACAATGACGGTATTGGTAACTTAGCCGATCCAGATGACTTTGATCCTGAAGAAACCACTGATAGTGATGGTGATGGTATTCCTAATAAAGTTGATTTAGATAATGACACCCATGATTCCACCGGTGTTGGTGACGGGATACCCAATAATATAGATGCCTTTGATTTTGACCCATTGGAATGGCTTGATACCGATAGTGATGGTACCGGAAATAATGCTGATAGTGATGATGACGGTGATGGATTTGTCGACATAGACTCTGGTGGTACAGATAAATTTCCATTGGATGTAAATGAGCATCTAGATACGGACGATGATGGAACTGGAAATAACAGCGATTCAGATATTGATGGTGACGGGATTATAAATAGCAGTGATGCTTTTCCATTAGATTTAAATGAGTATTTAGATACTGATGGGGATGGAGTAGGTAATAGTAGTGATAGTGATGATGACAATGACGGTTTTGTTGATAGTTCAGATGCTTTTCCATTAGATGTAAGTGAGTATTTAGATACTGATGGGGATCTAACGGGCAATAATACTGATACAGATGACGATGGTGACGGCATTATTGATTCATTGGATGCCTTTCCATTAGATAATTCTGAGACTATTGACACTGACGGTGATCTTATTGGTAATAATAATGATAGCGACGATGATGGTGACGGTTTTGTCGATATCATTGATGACTTTCCATTAGATGCCTTTGAAAATCTCGATACTGATAAAGACGGTATAGGTAATAATACTGACACTGATGATGATAATGACACCTTTGTCGACAGTAATGATTTGTATCCTTTAGATGCTAATGAGTGGAAAGACTCTGATGGTGATGGTATTGGAGATAATGCAGACGCCGATGATGATAATGATAATATTTTAGATGGTGACGATAAATTTCCATTAGATCCGGGTGAAGCAGTTGATACTGATGGTGATGGTATTGGCGACGTACTTGATACTGATGATGACGGTGACGGTTTTCTAGACAACGTTGATTCGTTTCCACTTAACCCTAATGAATATAAAGACTTCGATAATGATGGAGTAGGTGACAATGCCGACGGTGATGATGATAATGACGGTGTGCTTGATATCGATGATGCATTTCCTTTTGATTTTATAGAAAGTGTTGATACAGATGGCGATGGTATTGGTAATGTAAACGATATAGATGACGATGGTGATGGTGTACTTGATTATATTGATGCACTTCCTTTAGATTCGACAGAGTCACTAGATTTTGATGTTGATGGTTTAGGTAATAATGCCGATCCTGATGACGATAATGACGGCATGAGTGATGTCTTTGAGCTTCAATATGGTTTTAACCCATTTAACGATGCTGATGCACTAATTGATACAGATTCAGACGGCACGGCAAATGTTGATGAAGAGCGTAACAACACCAATCCATTAATTGACGATTATGCGCCAGTGATAACGGTCCCACAAGCAGTTCACCTTGATGCTGATCATACCTTTACTGCGCTAACACAAACACAATTGGTACAGTTAACCGACGTTTATGTTGAAGATGGTCGTGATGGCGCTAACTGTTGTGCATTAACACCGGTGGGTTTTGAGCGCGGACAAAAATATATTACCTCAGGGTTGTACAATATTATATGGCGAGCGGTTGATGAGGCTGGTAATGTTTCAACCACCCCACAAGTGCTTAATGTTTATCCGTTAGTGAACTTTAGTGCGACGCAAACAATAGGTGAGGGCGCTACGGCTCGGGTTGAAGTTGTCTTGTCAGGCAAAGCGCCGGCTTATCCCATTGAATTACCTTTTGCTATTTCTGGTAATGTAGATGCCCTTGATTATAAGATAACAGACAATAAAATTGTTATTACTGAGGGCACGTCAGGCTTTATTGATATCTTGATTAATAAAGACTTTCAAGCAGAAAGTGATGAACAGCTTGTGCTGAGTTTTGGCAATGAAATAAATGCCGGTGTCAATAATAGCCACACCATAGTTATTACTGAAAATAATATAGTACCGACCACACAATTGCGTATGACTCAGCAAAATATAGCGGTTTCTAGTATCAGTAAAGACCAAGGTGAAGTGACCATAGAGCTACAGATAAATGATGATAATCCAAATGATTCACACATTATTAATTGGTTACTGCCTGAGTATATCAATGCCGAAATAAGTGCCAGTCAATTAAAGGTTTATTTGCAACCTGACAACTTTGTTTTACCTGAAGAAATAAGAGGATTAATTACGGTAGAAGTCAGTGTTACTGATAATGGCAGTGGCGAATTGTCACAAACTCATCGCCTTAGTATTCCGGTTAATAGCATTTTAGCTCGACTCGACGGTAGTGATACGGACAGTGATGGTATCGCAGATAATATTGAAGGTTATGCTGATGACGATAACGATGGTGTTCCGGCATTCTTAGATAATAATGATATTGCTTATTTGCAGCCATTACATGTTAATGCCGGTAAAACTAAGTTAATGGAAACTGAGCCAGGCTTAAAATTACGCTTGGGTAAATATGCGTTACAGCAGTTTTCAGATGGCGTACAAATGACACAACAAGAGATGGATGCAACCGGTTTAGTCGCAACGGACACTTATGATCATCGTAGTGATTACTTTGACTTTGAAATTCATCAGGTGACTCCTTTTGGTGCCTCTGCTGCTGTGGTTATTCCGTTAAATGATGGTATTCCACAAAATGCGCTTTACCGGAAATTTAATCGTGACAGTGGTTGGCAAAACTTTGTTGAAAACAGCAAAAATACCTTAGCGTCTAGTCCAGCAGATAACGATGTATGTCCACCGCCACAGAGTGCTTTATACCAGACAGGTTTAACTGAAGGGCATCAATGTGTACGCTTATTGATTGAAGATGGCGGTGCAAACGATGCGGATGGTTTAGTTAACGGTATTATCGACGACCCAGGTGGTGTTGCCGTTGTGCCTAATGCTGAAGTTGCCAAGAAAACCGATCCTGAGCAATCAAGTAGTGGCAGTATTTACTGGTTATTATTACTGGTATTAGTGAGCTTACGATTGAAAAAGTTAAGTAAGTAAGTCATAACGCGACTTTGACAAACAAGTGAACATTTATGTTTGTTCGCCCGCTATTTTCCTATAAAATAGCGGGCAAATTTCCTCTTTCAATAATAAGTAGTTTTATGTTTGAACTTAAATACCATACGCCAAAAGAATGGGCGCAAGTTGCTCTTGCTGATTTCAATGCCTTTTTACTTGATCATGCAACGGCAGAAAAAAAAGCGTCAGGTATGGCGATGTCAATGATTTCTCATTATCCCGATAGAAAAAATATGGTTAAAGCTATGGCTGACTTAGCGATAGAAGAGCTCATTCATTTTAAACAAGTGTTAAAATTAATTAATGCGCGTGGCATTCAGCTCGGCGCTGACACCAAAGACCCTTATATTACCCAAATTCGTAAAGCCTTTCGTAATGGTGCAGAAGTGTTTTTTATGGACCGATTAATCGTTGCTGGTGTGATTGAGGCGCGAGGATACGAACGTTTTTCGCTTATTGCCCAAGCATTGCCTGAAGGCAAAGACAAAGTCTTATATGACGCGATTGCAAAGTCTGAAGAAAAGCATAAAAATTTATTTATCGAACTCGCTTATGAATATTTTGATAAAGACGAAGTCAATATACGTTTAGAAGAAATACTGACATTAGAAGCTGAAATTTGTGCAAAACTTCCCTTTAGAGCGGCTCTGCATTAATTATTTAACGATAAATGGTTAACGGGTAAGCTGATGTCAAAAGTGTTTAACCAATATTTTAGTCGCTATGCTGAAAGTGAAGTTGCGGTACTAACTCAATATGAATCAAGGTTACCTGATGAGTTTACTGTTGACCATGTTGTGGTTATTCCTGCTTATCAAGAAACAAGCGCTTTTATTGAGCGTTTTTTAGCTTCACCACTTTCAAAATCTCCAGTGCTTATGGTGCTGGTCATTAACGAACCTATTACCGAATCGATCGCCGAACCTATTACCGAACTTATCGCCGAGTCTGTTACTGAATCTTTACGCGAAGATAATTCGGTGGCTAATTATAACGAGATAAATCAACAAAAAGCACTTTATCAATATGCACTTTCTTGTGGTGATAACTGCTGGCGATACGATAACCTAACCCTAATTAAGGTAGCACAAAGTCAAACATGGCTGCTAGTGGTTGACCGTTTTACCCGTGCTATCGATAAAGAGCAAGGCGTAGGGCTGGCACGTAAAATAGGCACTGATCTCAGTGCTTATTTAATTTCAGTAAACCGGATCAGACAAACTTGGATCTGTTCTAGTGATGCCGATGCTTACTTACCCGATGATTATTTTAACGCTTTACATACACGTGATAAAAATACCGTAGTTTGCTGTTTTAACTTTAAGCATAGCAGTGAAGATAAAGGCATTCATCAGGCTAATTTTCTTTATGAAAGCGCTTTACGCTATTATGTTGCGGGCTTACATTATGCCGATTCACCTTATGCCTTTTTTACTATTGGGAGTATTTTAGCGTTTAAAGCGGAAGTATATGTTCAGGCTCGTGGTTTTCCAAAGCGCAGTGCTGGAGAAGATTTTTATTTAATAAATAAATTAGCTAAGTTAGGTGCTGTTGAATTTATTGAAGAGGTAACAGTAAACCTTGATGCCAGAACGTCTCAACGTGTGCCGTTTGGTACTGGACCTGCAGTGCAAAAAATTCTTGATTTACAAGCAAGTCACCTCGATTATTGTTATTACCATCCTCAAGTATTTACATTGCTAAAAGCTGTATTGTCTGCTTTTGCAAATTTATGGCACTATCGCGGCGATTTAATCGCATGGTTAGAACCGTTATCTGAGCCGATAGTTACCGCATTAAATCAAATAGGTTTTGAAGCTTTTGTTGAAAAACAAATAAATAATAGTGAAAAGCAGTTTAATAAACAGCTAGTCGTTTGGTTTGATGCTTTTAAGACCCTGAAATTTATTCATAATATTCGTGAAAATCACTATCAAGATATCCCTTTAGCGCAGGCTTTATTAACCGCGCCATTTAGGCTTAAATAAAGAGCTGAAATTAATCAACCGTATATAGGTTACCCATTTCATTCGTTTATTTGAGTAGCGTATAAATGCTTCTAATAATATTGACAATAAAATAACGGCTTAGCGGCTTAATTACTTTACAATTCAAAGAAAAATAGGGTATGTTTAAGTTAATAATAATTAATAAAATTTTAGCTCTGATATATGTATAACACTTATATAGCAAGACAAGCGATACTTGATAGAAACCATGTCACGATTGGTTATGAGCTGCTCTTTAGAGATAGCGCAGATAACAAATTTCCTGACATTGATTCAGATGTTGCTAGCTCAAAATTAATTATTCAAAATCACCTACAAGGTGACATTCGCTCTATCAGTATGGGAAAACTTGCTTTTATTAATTTTACTGAAAAATGTCTGATTAATAAATATCCGCTGATGTTTGATAAAAAATCTATTGTTATCGAACTTGTTGGCCATAAAGTACCAACGGAACGCTTGTTTAAAATTGTTAAGTTTTATTTTGATAAAGGTTATAAAGTTGCGTTAACTGAATATGATCTTGATGCAAAGTGGGATGTTTTATTTCCATATATATCAATTATTAAAGTTGATACCGATAAAGTTAATCCGAAACGTCTGCATAAAGTTATCGAGCGTTTAAAAGATCACAACATTAAACTTGCCGCAGAAAAAGTTGAAACTAACTTTCAATTACAAGCTTTAGCAGAAGTAGGATTTGATTACTATCAAGGGTACTTTTATCACGAACCTGAGATAGTCGAGGGGCAAACACTTGCGCCAATCAAAACACAAATGCTGCATTTGATCAGTGAAACATTTCATTCACCATTAGATTTTGACAACATTGCCACGATTATCAGTCATGATGTTAACTTAACTGTTGGCTTGTTAAAAATGGTTAATAACGTAGCAACATCAACTCGTATTGAAATTACTTCATTAAAACAAGCCGCGGCCTATTTAGGTGAAGATAAACTTAAACAGTTTGTGACTATCCTTGCTTTATCTAAATTGACCACCGACAAGACCGATGAAATCTCTAAGCAGGCGCTCATTACTGCAAAATTAATGACGGCATTAGCCAAAGAAGGTGCCTTTAAAGAGATCAGTGATTTTGCTTTTATTACCGGCTTATTAAGTGCTATTGAAATTATTTTGCGTATGCCGATTAACGAAATCGTTAAAACAATGCCACTCGCCATTCCAATTGAAAACGCGCTAGTTGACCACTCAGGTTTACTCGGCGAATTACTTGATTTTACGGTTAAGTACATCAGGGGTAATGGTGAGAATATAAAGCAATTAATTGAAATGTATTCACTTGACGAAACCTATATTCAGCAAGAGTTTGTTGCCGCTTGTCAATGGTGTAAAGAACTCGGTATTTAAGTTATTTCAGCTCAGCGACTTGATAGATACCTTAAAAGCTTATGCCTGTTGCTTAAGCTTTTTTTAGGCAGTTATTGCGCCGTTAAGCCGAGAATATTTTCTTGGGCTGAAACTAAGCTTTCACTGACTTTTTCTTTATGTTGAACGGCTACGTCCAGAGGGACTGTGAGTAATTGATTATTACGTTCGCCAATCATAACGTTACTCTTTCCTGCTATTAGCGCTTGTACTGCAGCAACCCCCATTTTTGTTGCTAAAATTCGGTCTTTAGCTACCGGTGAACCACCTCGTTGAATATAGCCAAGTATACATGCAGTACAGTCAATGTTTGCGGTCTGTTTTAATTGCTTAGCGAGCTGTACAGCGCCACCGGGCCATAAGTTCTCAGCAATAACTATAATATAACTGGCATGCCTATTGTGCTGTGCTTGTTTGATTTCTTTAGCTAAATGACTGAGTTTTTCTTGCTCGTCGGCTTGAGAAAAATTCTCAAAAGATAATATTTGCTCAGCTGCACTGGCGATACCGACATTAAAAGTGATGTGTCCACTTCGCCTGCCCATGACTTCAACAATAAAAATGCGCTCAAAAGCTTCTGCCGTGTCACGTATTTTATCTATCGCTTCAATACCGGTATTGACTGCAGTAGAAAAGCCTATGGTGAAATCTGTACCATCAATATCATTATCTATGGTCCCTGGAATACCTATAATAGCTCCTGACCAATATTTATTTAACGCCAGTAAGCCGTTAAAAGAGCCATCGCCGCCAATAACGATTAAGGCGTCTATTTGTTCTTTTCTAAGGGTTGCTGCGGCTGATTTTAAACCTTGCTCAGTGAGCATGGCAGGGCAGCGAGCACTTTTTAAAATAGTTCCTCCTCGGTGGATAATGCCATTAACACTTGCAGGTGTTAGCAATGTCGAACTTGCTTCAATTAAACCGTTATAACCAGAAAAAAAACCAATCGTGGGCAATGCATAGTGATGCGCAGCAAGTACGACCGCACGTATCGCCGCATTCATGCCGGGAGCATCGCCACCACTGGTTAATACTGCAATATTTTTTATCGTCATAATAGTTTTTAACCTTATCTAGTAAAATCTATTCTAAGGAAGTTTTTTGCATCCGTCATTATTTACCTTAATTATCTTTTGCACATAAAAAAAGGTAGCTATTGAGCTACCTTTTTGGATCTAAACTTTTTTGCTTGCCAGCTTAAGGTAACCGCTTGAAGCTTTACCTTAATGGGTCATAGCAATTGATTAGCTGAGATGTTTTTTTGTTACTGTTAATACTTTCATCGTATTAGTTGCGCCAACGGTTTCCATCATATCACCGTGGGTGAATATCACTATGTCGTCAACTTTTAAGTCTGCTTTAGTTAAGACTTTATTGAGTACCGCATTAGATAATTCTTCATCAGGAAAATGTGTAGAGTCAAATTCAACAGGATAAACACCACGATAAATAGCGGTTTTATTTAATGTTTTCTGATGACGAGATAAAGAATAAATAGGCAAACCTGAAGTAATACGCGACATGATTTTGCTGGTATGTCCAGATTCAGTCAATGATATAATAGCTTTAACACCCACTAGGTGATTAGCTGCATACATTGCTGACATTGCGATTGTTTCTGAAATCTCAGAAAAAGTGAGTTCATTACGGTGGTTTGAAATGTTTACTGAACGATGCTCTTCAGCGCCGATACATACTGATGCCATCGCTTTTACTGTTTCTACCGGGTATTTACCTGCGGCAGTTTCAGCACTGAGCATGACTGCATCAGTACCATCAAGCACGGCATTTGCAACATCCATAACTTCAGCACGGGTCGGCATAGGGTTTTCAATCATGGTCTCCATCATCTGTGTTGCGGTAATAACAACACGGTTTAACTGACGACTACGAGCGATTATATGTTTTTGCTTACCGACTAATGCAGCATCGCCAATTTCAACACCTAAATCACCACGAGCAACCATGACAACGTCAGAGGCTAGAATAATTTCATCAAGCACTTTATCATCATTTACTGCTTCTGCACGTTCAATTTTAGACACTAAGCGTGCATCACAACCAGCTTCTTGTGCTAATAAACGTGCTTCACGCATATCTGCAGCATCACGAGGAAAAGATACCGCTAAGAAGTCGACATTAATTTTTGCGGCTAATTTAATATCTTCTTTATCTTTAGCTGTTAATGCTGGTGCTGTTAAGCCACCGCCTTGACGATTAATACCTTTATTGTTTGATAAAGGCCCACCCACCGTTACTTCGGTGAAAACTGATTGCCCTTGTGTACTTAAAACTTTTAATTGCACACGGCCATCGTCAAGTAAAAGAATATCGCCAGGGACGACATCTTGTGGTAATTTTTTGTAATCGATACCCACTTTTTCTTGGCAGCCTTCACCTTTTGGCAATTCTGCGTCAAGTTCAAATTTATCACCAATGGCTAATTTAATTGGACCATTTTTAAAAGTTGATACGCGTATTTTAGGGCCTTGTAAATCACCTAAGATACCAACATATATACCCAATTCTTTAGCTATTTCGCGAACATTGTTGGCACGGTCAATATGATCTTGTGGAATACCATGAGAGAAGTTTAAACGAACCACATTTACACCAGCGGCTAATACTTCTTTTAATACGGCTCTGTCGTCAGTGGCTGGCCCTAAGGTCGCTACAATTTTAGTTCTTCTAGGCATCTTAATCCTTATTATAATATTGTTTGATTTTGACGATAAACAAATCAGTGTTAGTCGCCATCGATAATGCTGTTTAGTCTTTGCGCTCGAAACGAGAGCTACGTAAACTGTCTTTAACTTTCTTTAAGTTTTCTCTAAATTTTGTACCACGTCTCAGGGTAAAGCCTGTTGCTAATACATCAATCAATGCAAGTTGAGCGATACGTGATGACATAGGCATATATAAATCGGTGTCTTCAGCAACATCAACAGATAAAACGATATTACATTCTTTTGCCAGAGGACTACCCGCCGTTGTTATTCCGATAACAATGGCATCATTTTCTTTTGCTAAACTAGCGACTTCAACCAATGACTTGGTTCGCCCCGTATGAGAAATTACAACAACAACATCACCTTGGCGACTATTTATAGCACTCATACGTTGCATTAATATGTCATCGAAATAAACTACTGGCACATTAAAGCGAAAGAATTTATTTAAAGCATCATGAGCAACAACTGCGGAAGCGCCCAAGCCAAAAAATGATATTTTGTTCGCTTGTGTTAACACATCAACAGATCGGTTGATCACATTTGCATCTAAACTTTTACGGGCTAATTCAAGATTTGCCATGGTTGATTCAAAAATTTTATCTGTATATTCATCAGCCGTATCGTTTTCATCAACATGCCTATTAACATAAGGGGTACCGTTGGCTAAACTTTGGGCTAAATGAAGTTTAAAATCGGGATAACCTTTAGTATCTAAACGACGACAAAACCTATTAACAGTAGGCTCACTGATATTTGCTTGTTTAGCTAAGGCAGCGATACTGGCATGAATAACGGTACCCGGAGAAGACAATATTACCTCTGCCACCTTACGTTCAGATTTACTGAAAGTATCTAATTCGTCGGCGATCTTTTCTAATATATTCATGTCGGTCAATCCTACTTTTTACAATAATTGTAATTAATTTTCTGTCTAAATGACGAGAATAATGAAAATTTATTTCATAATTACAGCTAATATAAAACATATTGGCAATTTTTAGCAAACCTTTAATTAATGTTTCATACGAATAACCACTAACCAACAATGAACTTTGAGTAAAATTGCCGCGTAAAGCTTTTATTTATTCATAATACCTAAAATGTAATTTAATTACAAAAAGTTCTTTACTGATGCCAATATACCCGTTAAATTATGGATAAATGTAGTTTAGTTACAATATGTGCTAGGTTTATTGATGAGGTAATTTTAGTTATTATCAGTGTTCAATAAAGAAAGCCAAAAAAAGAGATATTGTTTATGAAAAGTTCTGATCTTCAGTCTGCCAGTGAAATTGTTATTTTTGGTGCACTTGGTGACTTGTCTCGTCGCAAATTATTACCCGCTTTATATCAATTAGACCAAGCCGGCTTATTAAATGTAGAAAGTCGAATTTTAGGTGTCGCCAGACAAGACCATTCGGTAGAAGAATTTACGGCTTTTGTTATTGAGAATCTTACTGAGTTTGTCAAAGAAGGCTTAAACGAAGAAGTACTTGCTCGTTTTATTAGCCGTATGGTTTATCAACAGTTAGATTTTAAAGACACTGTCTCTTATAGTAACTTAGCTGCAACGTTAAAAGGTGGCCATGATACACGTGTTTATTATTTTTCAACGCCTCCTGCTATTTATGGTGATATTACCGACGGTTTAAAGTCAGCTAAACTTATTACTGACGCTGACCGTGTTGTGATGGAAAAACCGATTGGCAACTGCCTTGCATCATCAAAAGTTATTAACGATCAAGTTTCTCGTTATTTCAATGAAAACCAAATTTATCGTATCGATCACTATCTAGGAAAAGAAACCGTACTGAATCTATTAGTACTGCGTTTTGCCAATTCACTTTTTACCAATAACTGGGACCGTAATAGTATTGACCATGTACAGATAACGGTTGCTGAAAGTGTAGGAATTGAAGGGAGATGGGGTTTTTATGACGACGCAGGGCAAATGCGCGACATGATACAAAACCATTTATTACAAATTTTATCACTCTTAGCGATGGAGCCTCCTGCTGATTTAAGTGCAGAAAGTATTCGTGTTGAAAAGTTAAAGGCAGTTAAAGCTCTCGCGCCCATTAATCGCTTGAATGTGAAAGAAAAAACAGTTCGCGGTCAGTACGCCGATGGTTACTTAAATGGTTTACCAGTGCCGGGTTACTTAAATGAAGAAGATGCCAATCAAAAAAGTGATACTGAAACTTTTGTTGCTATAAAAGCGGAAATTGATAATTGGCGTTGGGCTGGCGTGCCTTTTTACCTTCGTACGGGTAAAAGAATGCCTGCTAAGCACAGTGAGATAGTGGTGCAATTTAAACCTCAAGCGCATAATATCTTTAAAGATAGCCATGCTGATCTACCGGCAAATAAATTAACGATTCGTTTAC
Source organism: Colwellia sp. BRX8-4 (assembly GCF_014077345.1). NCBI lineage: Bacteria > Pseudomonadati > Pseudomonadota > Gammaproteobacteria > Alteromonadales > Colwelliaceae > Colwellia > Colwellia sp. BRX8-4. The sequence continues at coordinate 88,737 of NZ_JACGVS010000014.1, read as the reverse complement.
AGCCTGACGAAGGCGTTGAATTACAGATGATGAATAAAATTCCAGGTATTGCTTCACAAATGCATATTCAAGAAAATAAGCTTGATTTGAGTTTTTCAGAAACGTATGAAAATCAGCGTGTTGTCGATGCATACGAACGATTGATGCTAGAAGTTATCAACGGTAATCAATCGTTATTTGTTAGTCGTGATGAAGTCGAAGCGGCTTGGACTTGGGCTGATAGTATTATCGAAGCCTGGAAGACAAGTAATGAAGCACCTAAAGCTTATCCTGCTGGAACTTGGGGACCCGTTGCCTCTCTTTCTATGATCGCTCGTGATGATCGCCAGTGGGTTGAATAAATAAATTTTAGAGATAACGTGAATTTCAGGAAATAACTATGTACCAATTAAACGATTTCGCTCAGCGAACAGATTTAGATAATGCCTTAGCCAATAATGTCGCTGAACTTTTATCAAACGCTTTGAGTCAGAAAGGTAAAGCAAGCTTGGCTGTTTCTGGCGGGTCTACACCCAAAGGTTTTTTTACGGCTTTATCGACTAAAGATATTGATTGGCAAAACGTAACCGTCACGTTAGCGGACGAACGTTGGGTTGAGTTTGAATCTGAGGCAAGTAATACCCGTTTGGTACATGAAAACCTGTTAAAAAATAAAGCTGCCGATGCACAATTTTTTCACCTTAAAAAAGACGGTGAATGTGATCAATCAACCCTAGTGCAATTAAATACTGATGCTAAAAGCCAGTTATTGCCCTTAGATGTGCTTATTCTTGGCATGGGTGAAGACGGTCATACGGCTTCTTTATTCCCTTGTAGCGAGCAAATATCATCAGCACTTGCGCTTGATAATACAGATGCCCTAATGAAGGTTGTCCCCAAAACAGCTCCTAACGACCGAATAACTTTTACTTATGCTCATTTAGCGCAGAGTAAAAATATTATTTTGCATGTTTGTGGTGCCGGGAAAAAGGTCGTTTTAGAAAAAGCACTTTCAAGTAACAATCAAACAGAAATGCCAATAAGGGCATTTTTACAAAACCCAGATATCAATACACAAGTGTATTGGGCGGAGTAACATATGACTATTAAAATGAATGAAAAAATCGTCGCTATTACCAATGAAATTATTGAGCGTAGTAAAGGCAGTAGAGCTAAATATTTAGCTAAGATAGAAGCTGAAAGCTCGCAAACAGTACATCGTGCCGGTTTGTCGTGTGGTAACTTAGCTCATGGTTTTGCTGCTTGTGGTAAAGAAGACAAGGCCTCATTACGTGGCATACATCACTCAGACATCGCTATTGTTTCAGCTTATAATGATATGTTATCTGCTCATCAGCCCTATGAAACTTATCCTGCAATTATTAAAGCAGCAGTGAGAGATGCGGGTGGTGTTGCACAATTTGCAGCCGGTGTACCTGCTATGTGTGACGGTGTTACTCAAGGCCAACCGGGTATGGATTTAAGCCTAATGAGCCGAGATGTTATTGCAATGTCTGCAGCGGTTGGCTTATCGCATAATATGTTTGATGGCGCATTAATGATGGGCATCTGTGATAAAATCGTACCGGGCTTGTTGATTGCCAGTATGACTTTTGGACATTTACCCACGGTATTTATTCCTGCGGGCCCTATGCCTTCAGGTTTACCAAACAAAGAAAAAGCACGTGTTCGCCAGCAATATGCTAAAGGTGAAGCTAACGAAGAAGAGCTTCTTGAAGCTGAATCTGCCTCTTATCACTCTGCGGGTACTTGTACTTTCTTTGGCACAGCCAACTCAAATCAATTGGTTGTTGAGGTCATGGGACTTCACTTACCTGGCGCTTCATTTATCGCACCGAATACGCAGCTTCGTGAAGAATTAACAAAAGCAGCGGCACGTCAAGCAACTCGTTTAACGCAACAGTCGGGCAACTATATGCCGATTGGCAGAATGGTTGATGAGCGTTCAATTGTTAATGCAATTGTTGCCTTACTTGCTACGGGCGGTTCAACGAACTTAACCATGCATATTATTGCGTTTGCAAAAGCAGCGGGTATTATCATTAACTTCCAAGACTTTAATGATTTGTCTGAAGCGGTGCCACTATTAACACGTATCTACCCGAACGGCGAAGCAGATATAAATCAATTTCAAGAAGCCGGTGGTATGGCACTACTCTTTAGAGAATTGATTGAAGGCGGTTTAGTTTTTGAAGATGTTGAAACTATCTGTGGCCGCGGTTTAACGCGCTACACTAAAAAACCTGTACTCGAAAGCGGTGAACTTAAGTGGGTTGACTGTGTTGAAAAATCTCTCGACGATAGTATTATTGCAACCGTTGCAAGCCCGTTCAAAGCTACTGGCGGTTTACGCGTTCTTAAGGGTAACCTAGGTGTCTCTGTCATTAAAACATCTTCATTGCGTGAAGGTAGTTTTGTTATTAAAGCACCTGCCGTCGTTTTTGAAGATCAACATGAATTACAAGCGGCATTTGATGCGGGTGAATTAGAAAAAGATTTTGTTGCTGTTGTTAGATTTCAGGGACCTAAAGCGCGCGGTATGCCTGAATTACATAAACTAACACCACCACTTGGCGTTCTTCAAGACAAAGGTTTTAAGGTCGCTATGGTAACTGATGGCCGTATGTCTGGCGCCTCAGGTAAAGTACCTGCTGCTATTCATTTATGCCCAGAAGCCCTAGATGGCGGTTTGATCGCGAAAGTGAAAACCGGTGATATGATTTTAGTTGACGGCGAAACTGGAGAATTAACCTTATTGGTTGACGAAGCAGAGCTTGCCCAACGTGACAACGCTATTTTTCAAGTCAATGGTCATCATCAAGGCATGGGCCGAGAGCTTTTTGGTTTTATGCGTCGTAATTTAAGTACCGCTGAAACCGGTGCTTGTTCATTATTTGATGAAACTGATATTGATGGTAAAGCTTCGTGAGTGAGTCAATACTTAACTTAGTCGCTGACATTGGCGGTACTAATATCAGGTTTGGCCTCGTTAATGACGATGGTCAAACCTCAGATATTAAAACTTATCAGTGCGACCAATATGATAGCTTAGCCGATGTTATTAGCGTTTATTTAGCGTTACATAACGCTGCAGGTAAAACAATCAATGCGTGTTTAGCCATTGCTTGTCCGGTTGAAACAGATCAAATTACCATGACTAACTTGCCATGGACATTTTCTCAATCGTCCTTGAAAAAAGCATTGAATATTAGTCAGTTATTTTTAATAAATGACTATACCGCAATAGCCCATGCAGTACCTTTGCTAACACAAGCACAGAAAGTGCAAATTGGAGAAGGGGTCGCAATTGCAGACAAGCCTATTTCTATTTGTGGCCCTGGTACCGGACTAGGTGTTGCTAATTTAGTACCGACCATAGACGGTTGGTGTTGTTTAGGGGGAGAAGGAGGCCATGTCGACTTTGCTCCTGTTGATGCTGATGAAATTAAAATATTAAGTTATTTACTTGAAACTAAACAACATAGAATATCCTATGAGCAATTACTTTGTGGCAGAGGCTTAGAGCAAATTTATCAAGCTTTTTTGTCAATTGATAACTTGCCTAAGAGTAATTTATCAGCTGAACAAATCTCCGCTAAAGCGATAGATGGCTCATGTCCAATATGTGAAAAAGCCTTACATCAATTTTGTAATACTTTAGGCAGTTTTGCCGGTAACTTAGCCTTAACGTTAGGTTGTTTTGGTGGTGTATATATTGCCGGTGGCATTGTGCCTCGTTTTATAGATTTCATCAAAAACAGCAATTTTAGGCAGCGTTTTGATACAAAAGGCCGACTATCTAGTTTTATTAATAATATTCCGACGTATGTGATCACCGAAAATCAACCCGGTTTGATAGGGGCGTCTGCCTATATTCGTCAACAATTATCTTCAATGAAAGGACACATCTAAATCATGACCATAACAAATAATTGGCAGTTATCGCCAAAAGAAATTTTCGCTATGGGGCCTATTGTGCCTGTTCTTGTTATTAAAGATGTTGAAGATGCCTTACCTATTGCTAAAGCCTTACTCGCTGCAGGCATAAAAGTATTAGAAGTAACTTTGCGCACACCAGCGGCACTTGATGTGATTAAAATTATCGCGCAAGAGTTACCTGAAGCTTGTGTTGGCGCAGGTACAGTAACAAATCGTGAAATGCTACAACGCTGTCAAGAAGCAGGGGCTAAGTTTGCAATAAGTCCTGGCTTAACAAAAGATTTATTAAAAGCGGGTAATGAAGGTAATATTGCTCTTATACCAGGAATTTCATCAATTTCAGAAATGATGGACGGAATTGACTTTGGCTATGATCATTTGAAGTTTTTCCCCGCAGAAGCTTCTGGTGGTGTTAAAGCGATCCAATCTATGGGCGGACCATTCCCTGACATTCGCTTTTGTCCAACAGGTGGTATCAATTTAAGTAATGTTAAGGACTACTTAGCCTTATCAAACGTTGCTTGTTGTGGTGGCTCTTGGTTGGTTACCGACGAAATAATTAAAAATAAAGATTGGGCTAAAATTACTGAATTAGCTAAACAAGCACTTGCTCATGTAAAATAACGCGTAAAGTGAATACCAAAAAGGCTGAAGCGCTATCGATAGTGCTCCAGCCTTTTTTATATATAAGACGTCTTGTCCGCCTTACATCAATCCTCATATATCCTTTTATAAGCAAGTAAAGGCAGTCGATAGCTAAATAACATCTTTATAGGGGGGCTTACAAGTGAGAGCCGTAAATCGACTAGTTAAGGTTGTTCAAGTAAGGGGCTTTGACTAACATTTATCTCAATAAAAAAGCCAAATAAAGATATTTGGCTTTTTTGATATAACTTTTATTCTAAAGATGATTAATCTTTATAAGCGCTGACGTAAGCCACTAAATCAAGTACCTTGTTTGAATAACCAATTTCATTGTCGTACCAAGAAACGATTTTTACAAACTTATCGGTTAGTGCTATACCCGCACCCGCATCAAAGACTGACGTACACGTTTCGCCAATGAAATCATTAGAAACTACTTGATCTTCGGTATAGCCTAATATGCCTTGCAAATCACCATGAGCTGCTGATTTCATCGCATCGCAAATTTCTTGATAGGTTGCGCTACTTTTTAAATTAACAGTCAGATCTACAACAGATACATTTGGTGTTGGTACACGAAAGGCCATACCAGTGAGTTTGCCATTTAATTCAGGGATAACTTTACCAACCGCTTTTGCAGCACCCGTAGATGAAGGGATTATATTTTGTCCTGCACCACGGCCACCACGCCAATCTTTAGCTGAAGGGCTATCAACAGTTTTTTGTGTTGCTGTAGTTGCATGAACCGTCGTCATTAAACCACTTTCAATTCCCCAATTATCATTAAGAACCTTAGCAATAGGTGCTAGGCAATTAGTAGTACATGAGGCGTTTGATACAATATCTTCGCCTTTATACTCATTGAGGTTTACACCACAGACAAACATTGGGGTGTCATCTTTTGAAGGGGCAGAAAGTACAACTTTTTTAGCTCCTGCGATCAAATGCTTTCGTGATGTCTCATCAGTTAAAAATAAACCGGTTGATTCAACAACAACATCAACATCTATTTCATCCCATTTAAGTTCTTCGGGGTTACGGATAGCGCTAACGCGAATAACTTTATCATTAACAATCAACTGACCATCTTTAACTTCTACCGTACCGTTAAAACGACCATGCGTTGAGTCATACTTAAGCATGTAAGCCATGTAGTCAATGTCGATTAAATCATTAATACCGACAATTTCAATGTCGCTTCTCTGCGCAGCAGCTCTAAATACAAAACGACCGATACGGCCAAAACCATTGATGCCAACTTTAATAGTCATGTTAAAATTCCAAATGAAAATAATGTAGTAAAATTACATCATTTTGAGATTTATACAAGCGATACTTGTCGTATTTGGCCTTTTATTGATAAAAAAGACGTTTTATTACGAATTGGGTCGGCTTTAATTGCTAGTGGCTTAGTTTTGTTCATGGTAGAATAAATGCCATTGTATTTCTCAGTATTTATGGACTTTCTACTATGACACAAGACAATAGTTTGTGTGACATCGGCTTTATTGGCCTTGGTGTAATGGGTAAAAATTTGGTGCTAAATTTAGCCGACAACGGTTACAGTATTGCTGCTTTTGATTTAGATAATGAAAAAGTGCTTGGCGTTATTGCCCAAGACAAATTGGAAAATGGTGAAAATAAGCAACGTGTTCACGGTTGCTCATCATATACAGAATTATTATCGCGATTAAAAACTCCCCATCTTATTGTACTTTCTGTACCTGCTGGTGCTCCTGTTGATCAAGTCTCTGAGAGTTTGATTGGCGCTGGTATTCAACCCGACGATATTATTATTGATACGGGTAATAGTCTGTGGGTTGATACCGTTGCTCGTGAGAAAAAGTATAAGAGTAATTTTATTTTATTTTCTTCAGCTGTCTCTGGCGGTGAAGTCGGCGCTCGATTTGGACCTGCTTTAATGCCCAGTGGCTCTCCTTATGCATGGACTCGCATCAAACCTATCTGGGAAGCCATATCAGCTAAGGTTGACGCCGAAACAGGTAAACCTTTAGAGCGGACTAAGCCAGGAGAAACCATTAAGAAAGGTGAACCTTGTGCCGCCTATATTGGCCCAGCCGGTGCGGGTCATTATGTAAAAATGGTTCATAATGGTATTGAATATGCGGATATGCAGATTATCTGTGAGGCTTATCATACTTTACGTGCGGGTTTAAATTTATCAACAGATGAGATTGCTGATATTTTTGAACAATGGAACCAAGGTCCTCTAGACAGTTATTTAATGGAAATATCTGTCGAAGTACTTCGCCATAAGGTGACCGAAGATAACATCCCGCTAGTGGATTTGATTCTCGATAAAGCGGGGCAGAAAGGTACAGGTTTGTGGACTGCGATGAGCAGTTTAGAATTAGGTACACCAGCTCCCACTATTGCCCAAGCGGTATACGCACGTTCCATCTCTTCATTTAAAGATTTAAGAGTGCAGAGTTCAAGTCTGCTTAACGGCCCTGAAGCTAAGACCTTAAATGCACAAGAAAAAACAGCGTTTATTGCTCGTTTACATGATGCGATTTACTGTGCGAAAATTTGTGCTTACGCCCAAGGTTTTCAATTAATGAAGCAAGCGGAAAAAGAGCATGGTTGGGAGCTTGATTTTGCCAGTATTGCAAAAATATGGCGAGCGGGTTGTATTATTCGTGCAGCATTTTTACAATCTATTACCGATGCTTTTAAACGTAATGCGAAGTTAGAAAATTTAATGCTAGATGCATTCTTTGTGGAACAATTAAATGCTCATCAATTAAATTGGCGTAAAACTGTTGCAGAAACCGCTTTAATGGGAATTTCAACCAGTGCAATAAGTTCATCGTTGACCTATTATGATGCGATGCGTACCGCGGTTCTTCCTGCAAATTTATTACAGGCACAAAGAGATTTTTTTGGTGCACATACTTTTGAACGGGTTGATCAAGCGCCAGGAAAGAAATTTCATGTTGAATGGTCACACCCTGAGCGCGAAATGATCGAATTTGGTCATTCAAAATAAAAAGGTGAAAATATATGTCTAAAGACCCTTATCAAGATAAGTTAACCCCCGAGGCTTTTCGAGTATGTCGCTTGGCTGCCACAGAGCAACCGTTCAGTGGCGAGTATAACGATCATTGGCTAGCCGGTGTTTATCATTGTGCCTGTTGTGAAAAGGAGCTCTTTTCTTCAACAGATAAATTTCAATCGGGTTGCGGTTGGCCAAGCTTTTCTGCCGCTATTAGCCCAAATGTCGCCTACATTGAAGATGACAGCCTTGGAATGATGCGTACAGAAATCACTTGCAGTACGTGTGACTCTCATCTGGGTCATGTATTTGATGACGGCCCACAACCCACCGGTAAACGCTATTGTGTTAATTCATTAAGTTTACAGTTTAGCGCACTTTAAAAAGACAAGGTTTAATCTCTTGATTAAACCTAAACCTTTGGTGATTCAAAGGTTCCCGCTTCAATTTTATCTAAGGTTATATTGGCAATTTTATCTAATAATGTTTTATTTAATTTATAACCTACAACATAATTATTTAAAGACTTTTCAGTCACTTCTTTATTTTCTGGCGAATGTAAACGTAAAATTCTTAACCAAAGATAAGCTTTTTTAACATCTTGCTTTTCTATAAATATCGTTGCTATTGACTGAAAGATTTCTGCATTTATTTTCTGATCTGGCTGGTATAATTGCAAAGCTCGATAAAGTAACGTTAAGGTCTTTTTAGGATCTGTTTTTGTATAATGCGTCGCTAAGTTATATTGCGACCTTGAATTTTCAAGGGCTTTTGTCCCTTCTTGTGCTAAAAATTTATTTAAAGATTCTTCGTTGATATATCTCGACCAGTGATAGTAGAGTAGGTGAGGGTGATCTGAGGTTATTGTTTCCTTTGATATCTCTTTGATACGATTCTGTGCTTGAATTGCGTTATCAACTCTCATCGTTTGTTTATGTTTTAATTTAATATGCTCAATTTTTGAGGCATGAACCATACATTGTGCATAATCTTCGTAAGCAATGAGTTGATGATATTTATGTAGATCTGAACTAGCCAATTTTTCCTCTAAATTAGAAAAACCCACCGTAATACGTTCTCGTTTACACCATGAGTCTTCTTGAAATTCATTACAGATTTCAGAATTACTTTCACAAAGTTCAGCAAAGTTTGGCTTGCTATCACAAGCGGTTAATAAAAAAATTAGTGAGAAGTAGGCTATTATTGTCTTCATTTTTGTCCCATATTTGAGCGTGATATTATCTGTAACTAGTGGCGAAAGTTTTCAGGTTCGATTACAATAGTGCCGCAATTAATTATTATTGTTATTAGTGCTAATATTAATAATAACTCATCGTTCAATTGACTGAAATAAAAAGGTTTACGCAATGACTTCTCATCTTGAGGAACAATACCAAGCTAGCTGGCAAGAACGCCAAACATTTGCTGAAAATATGCAACCTATTATAGGGCAACTTTTCAGAAACAAAGGTCTCGAAGTATCTATTTATGGTCGTCCATTAGTTAATGCTTCTGCAATTGATATCATTAAAGCACATAAATCTGTTGCGCTACATGAAGACAGTAAATTACGTTTACGTGAAAGCTTTCCTTTTATTGATGCATTAAGACACATGGATTTAGCACCAGCACGTATTGATGTCGGTAAATTGGCCTACCGTTATTTATTTCTTGGTAAAGCTAATGGTCTGTCAATTGAGCAGTTTTTAGAAAAAGAATTAGTATCAATTAATAAAAATACTGACCCACAAAAGTCTAAAGATGTTGTTCTTTATGGTTTTGGTCGTATCGGTCGCTTATTAGCGCGTCTGTTAATTGAACGCGCAGGACCCTGCTCAACATTAAATCTACGTGCTATTGTTATTCGCCCAAGTGGTAAAGGTGATTTAGCAAAACGTGCCAGCCTATTACGTCGTGATTCAGTGCATGGTGCTTTTAACGGTAGTATTACTATCGATGAAGAAAATAGTGTCATTAAAGCTAATGGCGCATTTATTCAAGTTATTTACGCAAAAAATCCTAGCGAAATCGACTATACCCAATATGGTATTAATGACGCTTTAGTTGTTGATAACACCGGTGTATGGAGTGACGAAGAAGGTCTAGGGCAACATTTGCAATCAAAAGGTGTTGCTAAGGTATTGTTAACAGCACCCGCTAAAGGTGATATTAAAAATATCGTTTATGGCGTGAATCAAGATATGATTTTAGCGGATGACAAAATTGTTTCTGCAGCGAGTTGTACCACTAACGCTATTACACCAGTGTTAAAAGCCATTAACGATGAGTTCGGTATTAAGAATGGCCACGTTGAAACGGTTCATTCATATACGAACGATCAAAATTTAATTGATAACTACCATCCAGCTCCTCGCCGCGGTCGTAGTGCACCATTAAATATGGTTATTAGCACAACGGGTGCTGCTAAAGCGGTTGCTAAAGCATTACCTGAATTGAAAGGTTTGTTAACGGGTAACGCGATTCGTGTACCAACACCAAACGTTTCAATGGCTATCATGAATTTGAATTTGAAAAAATCAACTGATAAAGAAGCGTTAAACGATTACTTACGTAATATTTCGTTAAATTCTAAGTTACAAAATCAAGTAGATTATACGGCTTCAACTGAAATCGTCTCTACTGACTTGGTTGGCTCTCGATACGCTGGAGTTGTTGACTCTCAAGCAACGATTGTTGATGGCGATCGCGCTGTATTGTATGTATGGTATGACAATGAATTTGGTTACAGCTGCCAGGTAGTTAGAGTAATGCTAGAAATGTCAGGTATTCAGGTACCAACATTACCCGTTAATTAGTCTATAAGTTGATAACATTGTTGGTGTGAGTTGATGCCAACAATTTATAGCGAAAAAAAAGCCGCACTTTATTTATATAGTGCGGCTTTTTAGTTTATACGGAAAAATTATTTTCCAGCGTTCGCTATTATAGCTCTCGCCATTTCATCAGCTACTTTACCTGTTGGTAAGTTTTTCTCGTTCGCAGTTACAAAAACATTCATTAGTGTGTGATAAATATTTTCGACCAAACTTGTCGCCTTATCAGCACAATAAGGTTCAGGATAAATTTCAAGGGCAACATTTATAATTCCCCCAGCGTTAATGACGTAGTCAGGAGCATACAAAATACCCTTGTCTAAAAGGACTTGGTCATGGCGACTTTCTGCAAGTTGGTTATTAGCACAGCCGGCAATGATCACCGCTTTAAGTTCTGCAATGCTATCGTCATTAATCGACGCGCCTAACGCACAAGGTGAAAATACTTCAACATCTTGTTTGTAAATATCGTCTAAGCTAACAACTGTCGCATCTAACTCGGCAACGGCTTTATCTAAAATTTCTTGGTTAATATCAGTGACGATTAATTTCGCACCCGCAGCATGAAGTCGCTCACAAAGTGAATAACCAACACTACCAAGCCCTTGAACAGCCACTTTAATACCGGTTAAATCATCAGATCCTAATTTAAACTTAACCGCTGCTTTAATACCTAAAAATGTACCTAGCGCAGTGAAGGGGCCTGGATTACCACTTTTTCCTTCAAGACCCGAAACATAGTCGGTAACTTGATTAACAATAGCCATATCACCAGTAGTAATATTTACATCTTCAGCGGTGTAATAACGGCCACCTAGATTATTAACGGCTTTGCCATAAGCTTTGAATAAATCGTCTGACTTTAAGTGTCTAGGGTTACCAATAATAACCCCTTTACCACCGCCAAGTTTTAACCCAGCCATAGCATTTTTGTAGGTCATGCCTTTTGATAAACGTAAAACATCTTTTAATGCTGCTTCATCATTTACATAATCCCAAAAACGACAGCCACCTGCTGCCGGTCCAAGTGCAGTACTGTGTACTGCTATGATAGCTTTTAAGCCTGTTGCATCATCGCTGCAATAAACAACTTGTTCATGATTGTCGAAATCTACTAAATCAAAAATTGCCACTTCTAAATCTCCACGTAAAAAGTTTTGTTAATATTCTTTTTACTTCTGTAATAAGAGTTGTATTGTTTCGATGCGCACAATACCACTTAGCCTAATGTTGCGCTAGCCGTCAGATCAAAATATAACGGTCACTATGTTAGGGTAAATGTATAGAATAAAGCACAAAATTTAATAATAGTGGCAAAAGGATAAGAAGAGTGGCTTATTAGGAGAGTAGGAATTAATAAACTAGTGATTAAAAGCGAAGCGGGTAGATTTTTTTATATTCTCAACAGCACAGGTCATACGCTGTCTTGGCATACCTGCTTCCATAAATACTGCGCCAGCACTGATAAAGTTAAATTTTCTAAAATATTCAACATCATCAAGTGGGCTATAAATAAATACTTCATCAAGTTTGAGATCTTTAGCAATAGCCAATAAACCTTTGACAACATCTCTGTCGATGTTTCTTTTTCTAAAAGACATCAATACAGCGATGCGAGAAATTTCACCCGTAGATAATATACGGCCCGTTGCAACGGGCTCTTGAGTAATATCATCACAAACTAAGACATGAAATGCATAGTGATCTTTTCGGTCAAACTCTATTTTTCGTGGAATACGCCATTCACAAATAAAAACTTTTTCGCGGACATCTCTTAATAGTGATGCCGCTTGTTCCCAATTTACTCTACTGACACTGAACGACATTATAACTATTCCACGTGTTGTTATTCAATATACCAAAAGCCCATATTTAGAACACTAGTCAATAATTGTTCATTTTTCAAATTTGTTAGTAAACTTTTTACTGTTTGAGTGGTCAAAGTTTGCTGTTTTGTTAGGTATGTCGCTAATGTGATTGTTTCTTTATCAATTAAAAAGCTTTCACCATTAATATATAAAAAGCTTGTTTCGTTGGGCGCTTGTTCCTGATGTTGAAAAGGAACAATTAAGCTTTTTATCCCGGAAACAGGCACTAAGGTGTTTTCTGCTTCAGCCAGAATATCGGAAAGTTGTTCGCTGTCGATAGGCGTGACCGGCATTAATATCTCTAAGGCATGGTGGTTCTGTGTAAGATATTTGCCGATAAAAGGAGTAAATAACTTATCGTCATCAAGTTGTGCTTTCATGAACGCCTTTAACTTTTCGATATCCATTTGTTCAAGTTGTTCGGGATGACTGGTTAGTGTACGTTCATTATCAGGAAAACGTGCTTCTCCAAGGTTTTCATCTATTAATTTATCAGCAAAACCAGACCATAATTCCTGATTGTTCGGTGCCTGAAAACCAATAGAAAAATTCATCGAGTTCTCTAATGACACGCCATTGTGTGGATGATTTGGTGGAATATAAAGTAAATCACCTGCTTCGGTTATTTCGTCGATAACAGCAACAAAACTAGAGACTTGTTTTAAATCAGGGTGAGGTAATAGCTGTTTTAGTGAACTATCAGGCGCACCAACTTGCCAGCGACGCTTTCCTTCACCTTGCACAATAAAGACATCGTACTGGTCTAAATGAGCACCAACACCGCCATTGGGTGTTGAAAAGCTAACCATTACATCATCAATACGCCATTGTGGAATAAAATTAACAGCTGCTAGCAATGATTGGGTATCGCGAGACCAATTATTTACCGCCTGCACCAGTAGCGTCCAGTTCTGTTCGCCAAACTTATCGAATGAATCAAAAGGACCTTGCTCTACTTGCCAGTCACCATTATTACAGGCAATAATACGCGATTCAATTTCGCTTTCCATCGCGAGGCCAGCAAGTTCGTTGGCATCAATTGGGTCGGTGAAGTCTTTGAACGCACCTTTTATTAATAACGGTTTTTTTTGCCAATATTCTTTTAAAAACTGCTCAGGCGTTAATTCGCCCCAATGGATTTTTTGCATTACGTGTTACTCTCTATTTTACTACTGTTAATTGGCGTGCATAAATGCACTAATACCATAATAAATCAGGGCGTTGCTAAAAAGCCAAGACATATAGGTTTCCGTTTATCCTGAACATATACGTTCATTGGCATCCATGCCATCACGTTATACCGTTCATCCTGAACATATACGTTCATTGGCATCCATGCCATCACGTTATACCGTTCATCCTGAACATAAAAAGGAACCGCGAGGTTCCTTTTTATTAGCATACGTTTAGATAAAACTAGTCTAATTCGTTAATAAACTCTACTGCGCGACCTATGTAACTCGCGGGTGTCATTTCACATAACTGTGCTTTAGCCGCATCAGGTAATTCAAGCGTCATAATGAAAGCGCGCATTGAGTCGCCATTAACGCGTTTACCGCGAGTTAGCTCTTTTAATTTTTCGTATGGCTTTTCGATACCATAACGACGCATTACTGTTTGTACGGGTTCAGCTAAAACTTCCCAGTTGCTGTCTAATTCAGCAGCTAGATTTGCTTCATTTACTTGTAACTTACTAATACCTTTTAATGTAGCGCCGTAAGCTATCATCGCATGAGCAAAACCAACACCTAAGTTACGTAAAACCGTTGAATCAGTTAAGTCTCGTTGCCAGCGAGAAATCGGTAATTTTTGCGCCAAGTGGGTAAATAATGCATTAGCAATGCCTAAGTTACCTTCAGAATTTTCAAAGTCAATTGGGTTAACTTTATGTGGCATTGTTGACGAACCAATTTCACCTGCAATGGTTTTTTGCTTAAAGTGACCCATCGCGATGTAACCCCAAATATCACGATCAAAATCGATTAAGATGGTGTTAAAGCGGGCAATGGCATCAAATAATTCGGCAATGTAATCATGTGGTTCAATTTGAGTCGTAAAGGGATTAAACGATAAACCTAATGAAGTAACAAATTCATTAGCAAATTCATGCCAATTAACTTCAGGGTAAGCTGATAGGTGTGCATTGTAATTGCCAACAGCACCATTAATCTTACCTAATAATTCAACATCAGCAATTTGGGCACGTTGACGTTTAAGACGAATATAAACGTTGGCCATTTCTTTACCCAAAGTACTTGGAGAAGCAGGTTGACCGTGAGTACGACACATCATTGGAATGGTTTTGTATTCAATTGCTAGTGCTTTAATTGCCGCTAATATTTTATCCATTTCTGGTAATAAAACGTCGGTACGACAGTCATTTAACATTAAACCGTGCGAAAGGTTGTTAATATCTTCAGATGTACAAGCAAAATGAATAAACTCAGTGACTGCGTTCAATTCAGCATGATCAGCAATTTTTTCTTTTAAGAAATACTCAACCGCTTTTACATCATGATTAGTGGTCGCTTCAATGTCTTTAATACGCTGTGCGTCTACTTCACTGAAGTTATCAACAATCGCATTTAATGTTGCCGTAGCGTCATTACTAAAAGCCGGAACTTCTGCAATTTCTGTCGTTGCTGCAAGTTTTTGTAACCAACGAACTTCAACGGTAACACGGTATTTTATTAAACCAAATTCACTGAATATAGGGCGTAATGACTTAACTTTGCTGCCATAACGACCATCTACTGGAGATATTGCACTTAACGCTGAAAGTTCCATAGGGTTTTCCTAATATTTAAAGTAAGGTTAAAAACTAATTTTGAATTTGTTTAACAAGCTTTGAGCAGCTGCTCGGCACATTCAACCAATTTTGAACGTGAAAATAAAATACTTCGGCGTTGACCACCGACCTGTCGCCATAAAACACTTGAGCGAATACCGGCTAATAACAAGGCACGTATCTTATGTTGATTGACTGATTGCTTTAATATAGCGGGTTCGCCTGCTACCTGGATAGGTGTTCCGAGCGGGCTGATCAAATCGCTATAAATTGACGCTAAGCTCGAAACGAGTGTTTCACTGGTAATGCCATAATGTACTAATTGACGTTGGCTTTGGCTAATTCGTTCACCGAGCGCATTCATTTTATCGCTATATTTACTTAAACGACGCTCTAAACCCAGTAAGCTCACCACATAACGGGTGATCTCAGGATCTTTGTTAGTTGATTTATTGCCTAAATGGTTAACTAGTGTTGTTAATCCTATTTTTAAATGACTCATTTCACCACCGTAAACTTCCATGGTGTTTTTAGGCGATGTGATCATGACACTATTAAGTAATAAGGCGAGTTCGTCTTCGTCTATTTGCCCACTACGAGATATTTTTTGTACCCAATAAGCGACTTGACAAACCGCGGCAAGTGTTAGGGTTTGTTCATTTATACTGTTCATAACTATTAACTGCTCAACTAATTTTCGTTATAACTTAACGGATAAGTGTGTTGATGATACCGCCGCCAAGACAAATATTATCTTGATAAAAAACTACAGATTGTCCCGGTGTTACTGAACTTTGTGCTTCATCAAACATGACTAAATATTCACCATCGCTCATCGGAGATAGATGACAAGGGACATCATCTTGGCGATAGCGGGTTTTAACGGTACATTTTATTGGCGTATCAAGAGGTTTGCGGTTCACTAAATGTAATTGATTACCGATTAAACCTTTAGAAAATAGACGAGGGTGGTTATGACCTTGACCAACAATTAAAACATTGCGCAATAAATCTTTTTCAACAACGTACCAAGGCTCTTCTCCGGCATTAGCTAAACCGCCTATGCGAAGGCCTTTGCGCTGACCTAGCGTGTGGTACATTAAACCGTCGTGCTCACCAATGACATCGCCTTCAGCGGATTCAATTTTTCCTGGCTGCGCGGGTAAATATTGACCTAAAAAATCTTTGAATTTACGCTCACCAATAAAACAAATACCCGTGCTGTCTTTTTTATTATGAGTAATTAAGTCAGCCTGTTCGGCAATGGCGCGTACTGCAGGCTTTTCGATATTACCCACAGGGAATAATGTCCGTCCCACTTGCTCATCGCTTAGCGTATATAAAAAGTAACTTTGATCTTTATTACTGTCTAAGCCGCGTAACATAGCCCACTGACCATCAATAAACTCACGCTGAACATAGTGTCCGGTGGCAATATAGTCGGCATCTAAGTCTTCACAAGCAAACTCTAAGAAGGCCTTAAATTTGATTTCTTTGTTACACATAATATCAGGGTTCGGCGTGCGACCTGCTTTATATTCAGCTAAGAAATACTCAAAAACATTATCCCAGTATTCTGTTGCGAAATTAATGGTGTGTAACTTTATACCGAGTTTGTCACAAACAAGTTGTGCATCTTCGAGGTCTTGTGCCGCTGCACAGTATTCATCGGTATCGTCTTCTTCCCAATTTTTCATGAACAGGCCTTCAACTTGATAACCTTGTTCAATCAATAAGTGTGCAGAAACAGAGGAGTCAACACCGCCAGACATACCAACAATTACTTTGGTGTCGTGTGGTGCTTTACTTATAGGCGCGGTGTTTTGGTTTTCAGCGCTCGATGATACTTGTGATGACATTAAAACTACAAATCTAGAGAAAAAGGCGAAAAATTATAGCATGTCAGGATTTAGGGGCATAGATTAAAGATTGGATTTTAATGAAGATAATGATATTTTTTTTCCATTTTTCAAAACAGCTAAGTAATCCTCAATACATTCCAAGACCAGCGTGCTGCGTAATTGTGCAGATTTTGCTTTTATTTCATCAAATGACAGCCAATGGGTGGCAATAATCTCATTATCTTGAGGGATACTTTGTAGAAATTCATCAAGTTCGATAACAAAACAAAATCGAAGGTAATAAAGATTGATATCCGGGCGATAAAAATAATAAATACCTGAAACGTAATTCGGCGAAAGTGTTAAGCCTGTTTCTTCAAGAACTTCTCGTTCAATGGCACTAATTAAGTTCTCATTCGCCTCTAAATGTCCAGCAGGTTGGTTAAAGACTTTTTTACCTTTTTCAATTTCTTCAACCAATAAAAACTTATTTTGATGAACAATAATAGCTGCCACGGTAGCATTGGGCTTAAATTGATCTTCGCCATGGTCATTACCGGCAATGTTAACTGCTAGTGTCATATTCTTATTCACTTTTAAGTTGTTGGTAATGGCCATTTTCGATACCGTCAAGGCTGTATTGACCAATGCTGTAACGGATAAGTCGTAGCGTTGGAAAATTAATAGCCGCGGTCATTCTGCGGACCTGCCGGTTCTTTCCTTCGGTAATCGCGATACTGAGCCATGTCGTGGGAATATTCGCTCGCTCGCGTATTGGCGGGTTACGAGGCCAAAGGTCTGGTTCATTGATCACTTTTACTTTTGCTGGTAACGTTTGGCCATCTTTTAGTTCCACACCCTTTCGAAGTTTTTGTAAATCAGCTTCCTGTGGTACACCCTCGACTTGTGCCCAATAGGTTTTTTCAGTTTTTTCGGTTGGGTTAGCCAGTTTGTGCTGCAATTTCCCGTCATTGGTCAGCAACAATAAGCCTTCACTGTCGCGGTCTAAACGCCCAGCCGCATAAACGTCTTTAACCGGAATAAAATCTTTTAAGGTTTTACGCTGCTGATCGTCAGTAAATTGTGACAGTACATCAAAGGGTTTATTGAAAAGTACTAACACTCGATCTGCTGGGGAAGGGCGAGGCTTAACATCTTTTAATGCGCGACTCTTTGATAATCGACGATTAGTTGAGTTTGACGCTTTTGTACGGTTAGTGAGGTTAGTCAAAGCTTATCCTTTTGAAATAATTTGATAGGGCGGTAAAGAATCAAGTAATTGCTTACCATAGCGCTTGGTCACTAAACGTTTATCCATTAAAGTAATGATACCGGTATCTTTCTCATTTCGCAGTAATCGTCCTGTCGCTTGAATCAGTTTTTTGGATGTTTCTGGCACTGAAATCGACATAAAAGGATTACCGCCTTTAGCGGTAATGTATTCAGCTTGTGCTTCTTCAACGGGTGATGTTGGCACAGAGAAGGGTAATTTGGTAATAATCAAATTAGTTAAATATTTACCGGGTAAATCTAAACCCTCAGAAAAACTTTGTGTGCCAAAAATTATACTGGTTTTATCTTCATCACAGCGTTTTCTATGGGCCTCAATAATATGCTGACGTGACTGCTCACCCTGAACTAGAATCTCCATTTTGTGCTGCTCTCGTAAGGATTTAGCTACTTGTTCCATTTGCCAATACGAAGAAAATAGCACTAAACAGGCTTTTTCTTGCTTAATTAACACCGGTAACTCATTAATTAATTCATCAGTGAACTGAGGGCTACTTGGCTCATTTTTCATTTTAGCGATAACAAGTTGCGCATTGTTTTGATAATCAAACGGTGAGTCGACTTTTTGATATTGGGTGCCATCATTCGTTTGTAAACCGACCTGGCGTCGAAAATGCTCAAACGAATTCAATGCTAAAATAGTGGCTGAACATAATACCGCCCCTTCACATTTTGACCAGAGAATATCTTCAAGGGTAAAGCCCACTTCAATAGGGGAAGCCGACACTAAAAAGTCACTACGTTTCCCTGTCAGTTTTTCGAACCACCTTGCCATTGGAGCGCCTTTCTCACTGTCTGTTTTGGCATACATTTTCCATAGTGAGTTGAAATTTTCTAACCGTTGGATCATAAAACCAGCTTCTGCAAGTAAGGGCTCGGCAACAAACATTTTACACTCCCCGTCTTTCACTGACTCCATCAATAAATTATATAGCTTATTGCAATGTCCTAAACATTTTTTACTGAGCTCTGCTAAATCTTTAGCTGAGTTTTTTAAGTTCGGTGGAACGATTCCGTTTTCAAAACGATATAATGCCGCCTCGTCATCACGAGAGAAACGGCTATTTTCTTTAGCTTTTTCATTGAAATATAACGCCTGATTGTTTTCGATAAAGCTCGCTACTTTTTGCATTTCCATTAATAAATCTTGGCAATCGTCCCCTAACTTTAACGAGGGTGAAATGGCCGAAGTCGACTTTATTAATTTTGCCATTTTATCGCCGGTTTCTTTTAACTTAGTTAGCCAATCAATAGCACCTTTAATGGCAACATTCGCACTTGAATGATCACGGGTTACTTTAGGCAGATGATGTGCTTCGTCAATAATGTAAAAAGTGTCTTCTGGCGAGGGTAAAATAACACCTCCACCAAGCTCTAAATCAGCCAGTAATAAACTATGGTTAATGACCAACACATCGGCAGACTCCATGGTTTCTCGAGCTTTATGAAAAGGGCAATGGGTGTGATCGGCTAAATGTTTTAAACAACTGTGTTTGTCACATTGAATTTGTTGCCATAAATGATGAGGGATAGGGTCAGCCCAAGAATCTAGATCGCCTTGCCATTTATTATCCGTTAACGCTTTATGTAAATGATGTAATAACTTTATATCCATGGCATTAGGTTTTTGCGCAAAGGTGAAACCGGCCTGAGGTGAATCGTCTTGACTCACAGCCAGGGCTAATTTTTGCCGACAAACATAGCGCTGGCGACCTTTGACTAAGGTGAAATTAAAATCTAAGCCTGAATGTTTCTTTAAGAAGGGTAAATCTTTATCCACTAATTGTTCTTGTAGCGCAACTGTTGCAGTAGAAATACAGACCTTTTTTTGACGTGACATCGCTAACGGAATAGCGCCTAATGAATAAGCCAAGGATTTACCCGTACCGGTGCCGGCTTCTATGATAATAATTTTTCGCGCTTTATCGTATTCTCCCGCAAGAGTTTTAGCTATTTCGGCAATCAAAAAAGTTTGCTGTTTTCTTGGGTGAAAGTTTTCTAAATTTTCACCAATGGTTTTATACGATGTGCGAATTGCTACTTTAATTTTATCGCTTAGCATGCTGTTAGCCATTTAGGGTTCATTAGGTTATATACTCATTCCAGTTAAATAGGCTGAATCCTGTATCTTCAAATAGGATGAGTATATACTGCTGTATATATTAACAGTTTATCGTTATCCGCAACGAATTAAAATAATTAATGTCATTAACTGTAGAAAAATTAACGCCTAGCTTGAATTATGGCTTTTTATTAACCCGTCAAGCCTATGATACCAAACAAGGTATCGAATTGTCTTTATGGGTTAAAACCCTTCAAGGTGCTGTTAATGTTATTGTGCAAAATCAACAGGCATTATTTTTTGTTGAACAAACGCAGCAAGTACACGCGCAAAGTCTCCTGTCGGAGCAGCGAATAGTAACGGCTAAAGTTACCCCGCTTGCGCTTAAAACCTTTAATCAACAACTCGTCAGTGGCTTTTATTTTTCAACGATGCGTGAATTCTATCGCGCACGCGATGTTTTAAAACAAGCCCAAATAAAATGCTATGAAGACGATTTTCGCCCCGATGAACGCTTTTTAATGGAGCGCTTTATTACCGCTGGTATTGAATTTATCCCTCGGTTAACAGCTTCATCGGTAACCGAATCTGCCAAACAGTTTTCACAGACTAACTTTGCTACCTTTTATAGTGACAAATGCCGAGCAACGGATAAGACTCAGTTACTTGATGATATTGCTTTAACTATGGTATCACTCGATATTGAGTGTTCAATGGCAGGGGAGCTTTATTCTATTGGTTTACATTCTCATAAAATGTCTGATGGTAAGCCGATAAAATGTGTTTTGATGATCGGTGATCAAAACAAGTTTTTAGCAAAAATAACGCAGTCCAAGTTATCCGACGCTGAGGCGACAGAAATCGCAGAGCACATCGTTTGGCTTGACAATGAACAAGCGCTGCTAGCTGAGCTGATCGCT
Source organism: Colwellia sp. BRX8-4 (assembly GCF_014077345.1). Classification (NCBI taxonomy): domain Bacteria; kingdom Pseudomonadati; phylum Pseudomonadota; class Gammaproteobacteria; order Alteromonadales; family Colwelliaceae; genus Colwellia; species Colwellia sp. BRX8-4. Next base: position 67,534 of record NZ_JACGVS010000014.1, on the reverse strand, counting down.
TGGATAAAAATCCACGACCCCGACATTTTTATTGGTTGGAACGTGATTAACTTTGATTTTAATTTGCTACAAAAACGCTGTGATATTTATAACATCCCTTTTAATATCGGCCGCAATGACAAGTCACCTCGCTGGCGAACACGTTCGGCAGGTGGTAGTCAAAATGAGCAAAAATTTATTGATGTCGCTGGCAGAGTGGTCCTTGATGGTATTGATTTACTAAAAAACGCGACTTATAACTTTCCAAGTTTTTCGCTTGATTTTGTTGCCAATGCCTTATTAGGTAAAGGGAAAAAAGTTGATGATGTTGACAATAGAATGCAAGAGATTAACGACAACTTTACCAATGACAAGCTAGCTTTAGCCGCTTATAACCTTGAAGATTGCCATTTAGTTACCCTGATCTTTGAACAATCTCTATTACTAGAATTCACGCGTTTGCGCGCCAAACTAACTGGTTTATCTATAGACCGTATTGGCGGCTCTGTGGCAGCGTTTACCAATTTATATTTACCTAAATTACACCGTAGTGGTTATATTGCGCCCAATATGGGCGATGGCTTGCAAGGGCTAATTTCTCCTGGTGGTTATGTGATGGACTCTATTCCGGGTTTATATAAAAATGTTTTAGTACTTGATTTTAAAAGTCTTTACCCCTCTATTATTCGAAGTTTTAATATTGATCCTATGGGCCTAATTGAAGGTTTACAATCACCAGAGACTAGTATCAAAGGTTTTGATGGTGCTTATTTCTCTAGAGATAAGCATTTTTTACCTGAAATTATTAATGAGCTGTGGTTAGAGCGTGATATTGCTAAAAAAGATAAAAATGCGGCATTGTCGCAAGCGATAAAAATTATTATGAATTCGTTTTATGGGGTCTTAGGCTCTACGGGATGTCGATTTTTTGATCCACGTTTATCGGGCTCAATCACTAAACGAAGCCATGAATTATTAATCACCACTAAAATGTGGCTAGAAGATGATGGTTATCAAGTTATTTATGGTGATACCGATTCTATTTTTGTTAGTGTTGACGATGATTTTAGTCACCAGCAATGTCAAAAGCTGGGTAAAACCTTACAAGATAAAATTAATCTTAGGTGGCAAGCAACGCTTAAAAAAGAATTTGCGATAGAAAGCCAACTTGAAATTGAATTTGAAACACATTTTAGCCAATTTTTGATGCCAACCATCAGAGGGCAAGATGTCGGTACTAAGAAGCGTTATGCTGGCATTGTAGAAAAAAATGGCTCATCAGAATTGATTTTTAAAGGCTTAGAAAGCGTCCGTACCGATTGGACTGAACTGGCTAAAACTTTTCAACGAGAGTTGTATTTAAAAATATTTAATGGCGAACCTTTTGCTGACTATGTACGCAATATTGTTACTCAAACATCAGCAGGGCAATTAGATCATTTACTGGTGTATCGTAAACGCATTCGTAGGCAGTTAGATCATTACATTAAAAACGTGCCTCCACATGTTAAAGCGGCACGTTTAGCCGATGATATAAACAAGATAAATAAGCAACCGCTAAAATATCAGCAACGTGGTTGGATAGAGTACCTGATCACGACTTCTGGACCGCAAGCAAAAGGTTATGTTAACGCGCCACTCGATTACCAGTTTTATATCGATCGGCAATTAGCGACCGTTGCTGATGCTATTTTACCTTTTGTCGGGAGTAGTTTCGAAAAATTAACCAGTGATCAAATGAACTTGTTTCAATAGCCTCTGCTGTTTTAATTAATATAAATAAATCGTGCATCATGCTTGGAAAGATCATAAGGTGACTTTATTGAGTTAGCTATTTAGATGGCTAAATGAATTTTATGTTTTAGGATGAAAGATCATGATCAACGATACCAAAATAGTCAATGCAGGACGAAAATCAAAATGGACACGTGGCGTTGTTAATCCCCCAGTAGAACGTGCATCAACCGTTGTTTTTAATACGGTTAAAGAAATGAATCACGCAACAGCAAATCGTGGTAATCAAGTACTTTTCTATGGCAGAAGAGGCACCTCAACGGCTTTTGCTTTCGCCGATGCTATGACTGATCTCGAAGGCGGCGCTGGTTGTGCCATTTATCCATCGGGTACTGCGGCGATCACTAATGCTATTCTTTCGTTTGTTAAAACCGGTGACCATATCCTTATGGTCGATACGGCTTATGAACCCACGCGTGATTTTTGCGATAAAATATTGGTCAATATTGGCGTTGAAACGACTTATTACGATCCAACTATTGGCCGAGATATAGCCGGACTTATTAAAGAAAACACCCGACTTATTTTCTTAGAGTCTCCTGGTTCTATTACCATGGAAGTTCAAGATGTTCCCGGTATAGCTGAAGTTGCTCACCAGCATGGCTGTATGGTTATGCTCGATAATACTTGGGCTGCAGGGGTTAATTTTCAACCTTTTGATTATGGTGTCGATATTTCGATTCAAGCAGCGACTAAATATATCGTTGGTCATTCAGATGTGATGTTAGGTACGGCAATAGCCACTGAAGAGTATTGGCCACAACTGCGTGAAAACAGTTATCTGATGGGGCAATGTACTTCACCCGATGATCTATATTTGGCAATGCGTGGCATTCGTACCTTAGGTGTGCGTTTAAAACAACATCAAATTAGTGCGCTAAAAGTGGCTAATTGGTTAGCAACACGCGAAGAAGTTGATGTTATTCTTCATCCTGCATTCGAATCGTGTCCGGGCCATGAATATTTTAAGCGTGACTTTACTGGTGCTAACGGTTTGTTTTCATTTGTGTTAACCCGTGGTGATAAGCAATCACTTAATGCCTTACTTGATGGTATGGAACATTTTAAAATGGGCTATTCGTGGGGCGGTTTTGAAAGTTTAATTTTGGGTAATACCAATGTTGGGCGTTTGCGAACAGCGACAAAGTGGAATTATGAATATCCATTAATTCGCCTGCATATAGGTTTAGAGGATGTTGATGACTTAATTGCCGACCTTGCTCGAGGCTTTGATAGATTGAACACTGCCTTAGAAAATAAATCTTAGACAGTATTTTATTAAAAAATAAAGCTTAGGCTTTACGCGTTAAAAGTTTGGAATTTACATGCTTCTATGCACAACACAAAGGTTAACCATTAGGCACCTGAATGAGCAGGACCATGAATTTGTTCTGCAATTATTGAATGATGATGCTTTTATTAAAAACATTGGTGATAAAGGGGTTAGAGAGACTAAAGATGCAATTGCCTACTTAGTTAATGGTCCACTAGCAAGCTATAGCGAACAGGGTTTTGGGCTAAATTTAGTCGCTTTGAAAAGTGATAACACACCGATTGGACTCTGTGGTTTGTTAAAGCGGCCTGAATTGGAATTCCCTGACTTAGGTTATGCCTTGTTACCTGAATATTGTTCGCAAGGCTTTGCTCGAGAAGCCTCATTAGCCGTATTAAAAGTTGCTTATGACAATAATTATGCGGCAAATGTTGTCGCGATCACCTCACTAGAAAATACTCCCTCTAACGTATTATTAAAAAAGCTTGGTTTTGTATTTGAACAGACTATTGAGTTTTATGGGTCAACCAATAATCTTTATAAAGTCAGACTGGCTTCAATTTTTGAACAGTAACCAACTTTAAAGACAGTAACGTTTAACACTAGGATATGGACTTAAGTGTAAATATCCTAGTGTTGCCAATTTCCTCTCAAACTGTTTACATTAGGGTAAAGGACAAACCTCTAGCTCTTTTTGTTGATAATAATCAGCGGTTAGCCCGAGTAATTGTGGCACTGTTGCCGCAATTACAATAGAAGAGAAAGTGCCCACTAAAATCCCTGAAAATAGCGCAATAGAAAACCCCGCTAAAGACTCTCCGGCAAAACCCCATACAGCCATAATAGTCACTAAGGTTGTTCCTGAGGTGATCATCGTTCGCACTAAGGTTGATTTAATAGCTTGATTGATCACTTCATCTATTGTGGTGTCATGGGTAGATTTCATTATTTCTCTGATTTTGTCACCGACAATAATAGAGTCATTTAACGAGTAACCTACAATAGCTAATAAACTCGCTAATATTGTTAAATCAAAGGGGATACCAAACCATGCAAAAAGCCCCAGTACAATAAGTACATCATGAAAAAGCGCAATAACAGCCCCCGCGGCTAAACGCCATTCAAATCTAAAAGACAAATACATTAAGATAACAATGATTGCGGTTAATAGTGCTAAGCCACCTTGGTTAATTAAGTCTTCTCCGACTTGGCTGCCAATGTAAATAGCATCTTGAGGGCTAATGTTTAGTTGATTTTTGTCAGCAAAATCAGATAGCCATGCCTTATCTTGTAAACTGACGTTATTATCTGCTTGTTGAACACTCCAATGAGTCCCTTGCTCTGCAGAGGTCAGTTTAAAACTTTCTGGAAGATAGTTACTGAGTAAGTTATTCATATCCTGTTGACTGAGTGATTTCTCGGTTGAAAATTCAGTTAAGTAACCACCGGTAAAGTCTAAACCGAGTGCTAAACCTTTATTTAATAGTCCTACTAGCGCTATAACAACAAAAATCATAGCTATAAAACAACCCACTAGGCGAAAAACACTTAATTTAGACGTTCTATTTATTTTAAAATTTTTCATACATTAACACCTAATAATTGAGCTTTATTTTTTCGAATGACAAGGTTTGTTAAACTTTTAGAAACAAAAACGCCGGTAAACATACTGGTTAAAATACCTAAACACAAAATAAGGGCAAAACCTTTTACTGGGCCGTTGCCTATGGTGTATAAAATAATACCAGTGATCATGGTGGTTACATTGGCATCAAGAATCGTTGAAAATGCACTTTTATAGCCTTGCTCAACAGCTGATAGTACTTTATGTCCACGCTTTAACTCTTCTTTTATCCGCTCAAAGATAAGTACATTGGTATCTACAGCCATACCAACCGTCAATACTAAACCAGCAATACCCGGAAGTGTTAGTACTGCCCCAGGGAGTAACGACATCAACCCTAGTAAGCTTATTAAGTTTAATGTTAACGCTACATTAGCGATAAGCCCCAAAGTTCTATACCAAAAAACCATGAATAACAAAGTAAACCCCATGCCTATACTCAGTGCTTTTATACCATTTTTGATATTATTTTCGCCGAGTGTCGCTTCAATGGTGCGCTGTTTTACTATAGTTACTGGCGCTGTTAGCGAGCCTGCTCGTAATAATAATGACAGTTCTTGTGCCGCATGTTGGCTGGGCATGTTGGTAATACTAAACTGTGAACCTAAGTGTTGTTGAATGGTGGCAACATTAATTATTTTACTTTTTTTAACCATTTGATCATCAGCATCTCGATAAAACTCAGAAAACACCGTCACCATAGCATTACCAATATTTTGCTTAGAAAATTGCGACATCTTCTTACCACCTAAGCCATCTAAGGTGAGGTTGACTAAAGGCATGCTCATTTGATCTTGTCCTGCGCGAGCATTTTCGATATTACTACCTGAAAAAACTACCTGACTGTTTAAGGTAAACGTTCTGCCATGTTCGTCCGCCATGCGTAATATACCTGCTGCATTTGAGTTTTCGGCAAGCTGATAAAAATCAAGTGATGCCGTGGCACCTATAATACGTTTTGCTTCCTCGGGATCATGAACACCAGGCAATTCAATACGAATATGGTTTTTACCTTGTTGAAGTGTTACCGCTTCGGTTATACCCAGCTCAGCTATTCTTCCACGCATCGTTTTTAATGTTTGCTGCATAGTTTCTTGGCGAAATTGAGCTGTTTTTTGCGAGGAGTATGACAAGATCACTTGGTCATTTTGATTTTTTTGTTGAGATAAATCAGGGTAGGCTGCTTTTATTTTAGTGAAAAGTATAGCCATTTTACTTTTGTCAGCGTTAGAAAAATTCACCGAAAGGTTTTGATTGTCCGCATCTCTAGTAAGATCAATCTTATGTTGAACAACACTAACGCCTCGAATACGTTCTTCCATAGCTAGGGTTTTTATTGCTAATGCGATGTTTTTAAGACGGTCAAATAAAGCTTGTTTTGTATCGACATCAAGTACAAATAATACTCCACCACTTAAATCTAAGCCTAATTTTATTGGCTTAGCGTCGAATGATTGCAACCATGAGGGTACGCCACTTATCACCGAGGTCTCAACACGATAATGATTAAACTCATTAGATAAACGTGTGTTAACTGACGCTATGTCGGCTGTATTACTGAGTGTTATTGACGTTGTCTTATCAATAGTATGAATTTTATCAACGGTTAAGTTGTTCTTATTCAATAAACCTTTAAGCTCACTAGTCGTTAGTTGTTGCACGTTCGCATTAATAGGTGAGAGGACAATGGTGACTTTATCTTTATATATGTTGGGTAGGGCATTTACTAATAAAAAAACTAAGGTGAAAATAATTAATAGGTTTTGCCATGTAAAGTAACGATATGGCTTTTTTCTAGGTGAATTCATCATAAAATCTCGAAATTTTGCTACATTTACTCTCTAAATTTTAGAAAAGCGCATGCAACAAGGGTCACTGTTAAAGCAGTGACGGGAAAAAGGAAAAATAAGTTAATAATGGTTAGATGATGAATCTATGAATGATAAGTCAGGCGAGCTGTGTATAGCGTATTGCCATCTTTCCAACCAGCAAGTCGATTAGAGTTTGAACGATGACTGAGTTGTTCATACCAATTAAGTTTAGCAGGAGGGTTTGCAAGATTTTTAAATAAACTTGCAGAGAGTTTTAGCGTAAAAAACTCAGTAACGAGAAGATAGTTTGGCGTGGTTTGTATTTCATTAATAAATAAAGAGGCGGAAATTAAATTTAAGCGCGGTAAGTTAACCACATCATCGGGGGCAATATTATCTATTAATACCGAAAAGTTTGATGTCGGGTGCGAGTGACTTTTTCCAATGGTCGATATACTAGAAAAAGTTAAATCGCTATTAGCTGAATTTTCAATAGGTAAAGCATTAGCCGTGGCAGCTAAGACAAATAAAAACAGGGTTATCGAAAAAGTACGCCACATAAGAAAAGTAAATTAATTATTAATATGGTGTATGTGTGGCAAAATATTTGTTTTTCAAGTGTAGATGTAAAATAAATTGACTAAAGTCGCGTTGATTATTGTCGAAAAATCACCATTGTTGCCAACATTATCGATATATTGTTTTTAAGGCATTTTCTATTGGTATTGTCCGATTAACACTGCTAAGTTGTTGATGGGTTACCCATCTAGGAGTCTAGCCAGCGAGTTAGACATACACAATGAAAATAAATTCTAAGCGGTGCAATAACTGTACTTTTTAGCATTGAAGTAAAGAGAAATGACTATGTTCTACCAAACCGACGACGTTCGCATCAGTAAAATAAAAGAATTATTACCTCCAATCGCACTTATTGAGCGATTTCCAGCTTCTCAAGAAGCATCTAAGTCGGTATTTTCTGCACGTAAAGCCATTAGTAACATTTTTAATAATAAAGATGATCGCTTGCTCGTTGTCATTGGTCCTTGTTCAATACATGACACAGATGCAGCATTAGAATATGGCCAGCGACTAGTTAAACTGCGTAAAAAGTATGAAGACACGCTTGAAATTGTTATGCGAGTTTATTTCGAAAAGCCAAGAACAACGGTGGGTTGGAAGGGCTTAATTAATGACCCTTACATGGATAACACCTTTAAGCTTAATGACGGCCTTCGAATTGGCCGTAAATTATTACTCGACCTCAATGATATGGGGATGCCGACAGCGGGTGAGTTTTTAGACATGATAACGCCACAGTATATGGCTGATTTTATGTGTTGGGGAGCAATCGGGGCTCGTACTACTGAAAGCCAAGTTCATCGAGAGCTCGCCTCAGGCTTATCTTGTCCAGTCGGATTTAAAAATGGTACAGATGGCACCATTAAAGTAGCTATAGATGCAATTGGCGCAGCAAGTGCTTCTCATCATTTTTTGTCGGTCACTAAATATGGTCATTCTGCTATTGTTCAAACAACGGGTAATAAAGATTGTCATATTATTTTACGAGGCGGTAAATCGACAAATTTTGACGCAGACAGTGTAAAAGTTGTGACTGAGCAATTAGAGAAGTCTTCACTTAACACCAAGATCATGATTGATTTTAGTCATGCTAACAGCAGTAAAAAGTTTAAAAATCAAATGCTCGTTTGCAATGATGTTTGTCAGCAAATCAGTGGCGGGAATGACAATATTTTCGGTGTCATGGTTGAAAGTCACTTAGTAGAAGGTCGCCAAGACTTGATTGACGGAGAAGTGGCGACATATGGTCAAAGTATTACCGATGCTTGTATTGGCTGGTCTGATACAGAAGTCTTGTTGGCACAACTGAGTGAGTCAGTCGTTACTCGTAGAGCTTAAGTTTATTTTCCCCCTTCTTTAAGTGTATTAGTAAAGCCAATCAATTTTGATTGGCTTTTTTATTTGTAAACTCAATGCCGAGCGCTGATGTTATTGCCACTGTTTGAAACAAAATAACACTCGCATTTTGTTAGCTGTGCCTTTATGGTATTGAAAAATAATCACTAGCAGGCGTTAATTTGTTGAACATCCATAGACTATCTATTCTCACCCAATTTGAATTGAAGCGTATTTTTAATACTAAAAATGGCTTGATTGCCTTAACGGCATTTTGTGCTGTTTGGTTCATACTTTTGACTTATGTGATCAGCTCAGCCACTGAACTGGTTTTTTCCGATGGATTTAAGGTGGCAGCAAGTACTTTATTTGGTTCATTGGGAGTAAGTGCTTTGTTGAAATGGCCCGTTGCTGAATTTTCTATTTATTGGCTAGTCGCGGTTTATTCATTTCCAATATTCACTTTTTTAGTCAGTAGTGATCAAACTTGTTCCGACCGTGCTCGCGGAACGCTTCGTTTTATTACTTTAAGAGCCTCGCGTAGTGAAATACTGCTAGGACGATTTTTAGGTCAATTCCTTACACTTGTTAGCCTTATATTACTAACGTTAGTGGCATGTGTTATTTTAGCCACAGTTCGTGATAATGCTTTGTTTTTACCAGCATTAAAACAAGCTGCAGTTTTGTTTATTGAATTAGCAATTATAATTTTACCTTTCATTGCTCTGATGTCATTTTTTAATAGTATTTTATCCTCAGCAAAAATGAGTATTGTTGCTGGTATTTTGTTTTATACCATAGGAGCACTATTGATAGGTTTTATTCAATTTCAATTAGACAGTGGACTTTTTCTTAACTTTATTTTTCCGGGTACACAAATTAGCAGTGTAGTTTCATTAGATGGACTCGATTTTTACCATTATTTAATTCCTATATTACAAACAATTGTCTTGTTATTTGTTGCGGATAAACTACTAAAGAGGGCATCAATATGAGTTTACTTAATAGCCAATCTGCGCCATTAATTCAAGTTGATAATCTTTCAAAATCATTTGGCGATCATCTAGCTTTAGACAACGTATCATTCAGTATAGAAAAAGGGCAACCCATTGCTTTAGTTGGACCCAATGGTGCTGGTAAAACAACTTTATTTAGCCTTTTATGTGGTTATCTGTTGCCCAGTAGCGGCACTATCACTATTGCAGGATTAAGGGCTGGAGACGCCAACCTATTCGGCAGATTAGCGGCTTTACCACAAGATGCTCAGTTTGACCCACGTTTTTCTATTGCACATCAATTAACCTTTTATGCCCAACTGCAAGGTCTAACTCGCAAGAATGCACAAAAAGAAGCACAAAGAACGTTAGAGCTTGTTGGCTTAGCTGACACGCTAAAAGCCAAGCCTGATGAGTTATCACATGGCATGCGTAAACGTGTTGCTATTGCCCAAACGTTAATTGGCTCGCCAGAAATAGTTATGTTGGATGAAGCGACAGCGGGACTTGACCCGATAAATGCACGAGAAGTTCGTCAGCTCGTTGCTTCATTATCATCAGAAATTACCTTTATTTTAAGTTCTCATGATTTGAGTGAACTAGAGCGGTTATGTAGCCAAGTATTATATATAGAGAAGGGACAATTAAAACAACATCAAAACTTGCAAAGCGAAGATCAGCAAGGTTTCTTAACAATTAGAATGAGGAAGGCGTACGATAACTTCTTACCTTTAATGGCTGGCGTTGCCGATGTACAGCATATTGAACAGACGCAAAACAATGAGTTTTTAATCACTACCGGTATCGTTTCTCCTGAAAGCGAACCGTTAGATTTACAAATATTAAAGCTTTGTCATCAACACAAATGGCAATATTCACAATTAACTAACGGTAAAACTTTAGAAAATAGATTATTCTAGATTTTATCAGCAGGAATGAACTCACCATCAAGGTCGACACGCTTTTGTGTTCGACCATTGTTTTGTGAAGCCAACCAGTCAAGGTAATCATCAATGGGCATTGGTTTTGCGTAATAGTAACCTTGGCCAATATCGCAGCCAAAACTACGTAATGTGTCCTCATCTTCTTGGCTATTAATACCTTCAGCAACAACTTCTAAACCTAAACCCTTTGCCATTTTAACGGTAGCTTCAGCAATGGTTTTACGTTTGTGATCATCATTAACATTCTCAACAAATAGTCGGTCAACTTTGAGCTCTTGAAAAGGAAGATGGCTAATTTGCGCCATGGATGAATATCCTGTGCCAAAGTCATCAATACTAATAGTAAAACCTAAATCGCCTAATTTTTGGATTAACTCAAGAGATTGCTTGTTATGGCTAATTGACGCCGATTCAGTTAACTCTAAAATTATTTTGTCAGCGGCTATGCCACTTTCTTCAATAATACTTAGAGCATTAGTAAAAAAGTGTTCATGAGCAATATCTTTACCACTAATATTAATTGAGACCATATGATTATTATTGACTAAAATTTGTTGATGCTGTGCTAAAGCGCGCTTAATAACCCATAACGTTAGTTGATTAATAAGACCTAAATCTTCGGCTAAAGGAATAAAAATGTCAGGTGAGATGAAACCTTCACGAGGATGTTCCCAACGAATTAGACACTCGCTACTGCATACACGTAAGGTTTTAAGATCGATTTGTGGCTGATGGTATATAGCTAATGTGTCATTCTCTATTGCTTCTTTTAAATCGGTGGCAAGTTTGAGCAAGTAACTGGTGTGATCTGATTTTTCGCTTTGATAATAAGCCCAACGTCCATAGACAAGTTGCGCATCGTTTACCGCTAACTGGGCATGATTAATCAATAAGTAGTTAGCACTGCCATGTTCTGGGTGGTTAGCGACACCAATTACTGCTGACAAGGGTAACTTAAGGTCATCTATTTGAAATGTCTCAGAGGTAAGCTGTTGTATTGATTTGATCAAAACAGGCAAGTCTTGCTGATTTTTCTCGTTATTAACGATTATAGCCAGGCAGTTATTTTCTAAAAAACAAATTTTTTCGTGGTTAGAAGATAATTTTACGATAGCATCATTATGAATGAACAATGAGCTTAAGCGACGACTTAGGCGTTTAAATAAAGCCGCGTTAGCTTTATCATCAATATAAAGTGATATTTGTTCGATATGTTCTGGTTTAATTATCATGACACAAAAATCGTTTTTACCCGAAATTTTCATTTCGTTCATCGCGTTTTCAAGCATCGACTTACGGGGTAATTTAGTAAAATCATGGTAACAAATGTCATAAATTCTATCTTGATCGTTTCTGCGCATTCGCTCCGCGAGTGCAAAAGCCATAAAAGTAATTTCAATCATCACAGCAAATAAAAATGCATTACGTGTAATGAATGTTGAATCAACATAATTTAATAACACGAGTGGTTGAATTGCTGCCCCAGCTAGGAAAGGTACCCATGAAATAAAATAAAATCGTGCCCAGGCAAAGTCTTTAGATAATCTTCTAAAAATGATAAATAATGAAAATAGATAAAAGAATGGCTGAATTGAAAAAAATAGTTTGGTTTGTGCAATTTGGTCTAAGGTCAGTGAATAGAAAGCGACTACTATTAATAGCCCAGCTGATATCATTCCAATTTTATAGAGGGTGCTTTTTGTTTGGTCATAACGTAAAAAGTATAACGAGAAAAGAAGTAGGAAGAATATCAAATAATAATTGATGAATAATAAATACTGATGAATAAAATATTGAACATCTTTAGAAAAAATGAGATACCCATAACCAGTTAGTCCAGCTAAAACGGTAAAAGAAGATAATAAATAGCCAATATATACCAAGTACACCTTATCTTTTATCGCAAAATATAAAACAAGGTTATATATTGCCATTAAAAGAATAATGCCAATAAATATTCCATAAACAATTTGCGAATAATCGATACGCTTATTAAAGTTGTCTTTGTTGTAGAGGGTCAAAGGTACATTTGGTGGGCCATCACTTTTTACATGCACAATAACTTGCATCGTGCTTTTTGGAAGCAGATCAAAAGCTACATGAGGAAATACATCTAATAAGGTGTCTTGTTCAAATGTTGCCTTTTGCTGAGCGATTTGAGTCGCGCTTTCTAACATAGCATTGACTTTATAAACATCAAAGAAGGCTAGCATGCTGTTATCGGCATGCAATACAACACTTTGAGTGTTTGGTGTGTTGTTATTAATATTAATTTTAACCCAATAGGATTGAAGACCTAGTGCGTAAGGAATGTCATTAGCTAACGAGGGAGTGAATCGCGCTTCGGCCTCTTTGCTTTTTATGAGAGTCTTGATATTTAAACTATTGTCACGGTCAATAGCGTAGCTAAAATTACTTGTTACTAAAGGAGAATCTTCACTAAAAGAAAGATCATCGATATGACTGATGAACTGCCATACACTGTTAAGAATAAAAACTAACACCAGCGAAATCATTAGGATAAAGACTAATTTGGTACTGTTATAAACACTTGAGGGTAACTTGATCATAAGGATAATTTTAAGAATAGCGGGATAAATTTAATAAGGTTAATTTAGCAGAATATCGCAAATAAAGGCAGGAATTAATAAAATAAAAAAGCCTACTGTCTAAAAGTAGGCTTTAACATAAATAACGTAAGGTATTATTATATGAGTCTTAGATAAGTCTTAGATAAGTCTTAGATAAAACAAGACTAAAATGAAGTAGTGTCAGTAAATAAGCCTACTTTTAAATCTTTAGCAGTATAGATAACCTTGCCATCAACTAATACTTCACCATCAGCAATACCCATAAACAATTTGCGCTTGATAACACGCTTTAAAGTGATTTTATAAGTTACTTTTTTGTTGGTCGGTAAAATTTGACCTGTAAATTTAACTTCACCTACACCCAACGCTCTACCGCGACCTGGACCACCTGACCAACCAAGGAAGAAACCAACGAGTTGCCACATAGCATCTAAGCCTAAACAACCAGGCATAACAGGGTCGCCTTTAAAGTGACAATCAAAAAACCAAAGGTCTGGGCTAATATCAAGTTCAGCAATAATCTCACCTTTACCATATTCACCACCATCTTCAGTGATAGAAATAATTCGGTCCATCATCAACATATTGTCTGAAGGTAATTGACTATTTCCTTCGCCAAACATTTCGCCAGTTCCTGCTTTTACTAAGTCTTCTTTAGAGTATGAATTTTGATCTAACATGAGGTCACTTTATTTTCAGTAATTAAATTATTCGCTACTTTAGCGAACACCTGTACACTAAACAACTCCGAGCAGTGCTTTATTTGAGTTTTATTAATATAAAGTTAGATTATTATCACTTTTTTATATATTATTTGGTTACGCATAACCTTGTTTTTATTTTAGATAATTTGGTAACTCACTGATGAAAGAGAATAAAAAAGCATTTAGTAACGCAGAGAAACAAAAGCGCTATCGCGAACGACAAAAAGAGAATGGCAAAAAAGAAATGCGTGGCTATTTGTCTCCAGAAGCACAAAATTGTTACGAACTCATAGCCGAGCAGACGAAATGGACGGACAGCGTCATTTTAAGTAATGCGGTTAGATTGACTTATGCTGCTTATAAAAATGGTCAAATTGGTTTGTTAAATAATTGGTTAAAGAAGCATGATCTTTAGTTAAAATTTAGCCTAACAGTAGGTTAATAAAGCAGTGCTATAACTATGCTGCACTTTTTCAATGTAAGATGGTTGAATTCAATTGTACTGCTTGCTAATACCCTATATGCTCTAATCATATAAGGAATATTTCTTACAGTATTCTCCAAGATAATAAAAATTGTAAATTAAGGTGAACCTCCGTTGATAAATGTTTTATTGGTCGATGATCATGAGTTAGTTCGTACAGGAATACGTAGAATTCTAGACGACGTAAAAGGACTTAAAGTCATAGGCGAGGCCGAAACCGGAGAAGAAGCCGTACAATTTTGTCGTAAAAGTCAACCCGATGTTGTGTTAATGGACATGAACATGCCGGGGATAGGTGGTTTAGAAGCGACTAAAAAAATAATTCGTTATTCACCTGACATAAAAGTTATCGTGTTAACTGTGTATTCAGAAGACCCTATTCCTACCAAGGTCATGCAAATTGGCGCTGCAGGTTATTTAACTAAAGGTGCTGGTGCTGATGAAATGGTTAACGCTATTCGAGCAGTAAACAGTGGTCAGCGTTATATAACGCCAGATATTGCTCAACAAATGGCATTAAGTCAGTTTAAATCGAATGAAGAAAATCCATTCAATACCTTGTCTGAACGTGAACTTCAAATTATGTTGATGATCACCCGTGGCGAAAAAGTCCCCCATATTTCAGAACAACTCATTTTAAGTACTAAAACGATTAATAGTTACCGATATAGAATGTTTGAAAAGTTGAACGTTGGTAATGATGTAGAACTTACTCATCTCGCTATTCGTCATGGTATGATCAAAACAGAAACATTATAAACCTTGTCAATTTCTCAATCTCTTTTTGATCACCAAGCTTTTCTTTCTTCCGTTTCTGAGCAAGCGGGTGTTTATCGGATGTACGATAAACACCAAACGGTTATCTATGTAGGAAAAGCTAAACAGCTTAGAAAACGCCTTGCCAGTTACTTTCGTAAAGATGTCGGCAGCACCAAAACCAAAGTATTAGTCAGCCATATTATGGCGATTGACGTCACTGTTACTCATACTGAGGGCGAAGCGTTAATTCTTGAAAACAACTACATTAAAAAATATCTCCCTAAATATAATATTTTATTACGAGATGATAAGTCTTACCCCTATTTACTAATAACAGACCATAAACATCCTAAGCTAGGCGTTCACCGAGGCGGTAAAAAAGTTAAAGGTGAATACTTTGGTCCATATCCAACTGTTGGTGCTGTTTGGGAAAGCCTTCGTTTAATGCAAAAGTTATTTCCGGTTCGTCAATGCGAAGATAGTTATTATCGTGCGCGCAGTCGTCCTTGTTTGCAGTATCAATTAAATCGTTGTTCTGCACCCTGTGTCGATAAAATATCAGCGGTTGATTACCAGCAACAAGTTGACTTAGCTAAACTATTTTTACGAGGAAAAAGCTCAACGGTTATTGATAGTTTAGTGGTTGAAATGGAACAAGCTAGCCACACATTAGACTTTGAGGCTGCGGCTAAGTACCGAGATCAAATCGCTACGTTACGACAAGTTCAAAAGCAACAGTTTGTCAGTGGTATTGTCGCTGAACTTGATGTTATCGGTATCTATATTGAGAAATCACAGGTTTGTGTACACGTTTTATTTATACGTGATCAAAAGATACTGGGTAGCAAAAGCTATTTCCCTAGCATTCCTGCCGAAACTGAACAAGCAGACGTTTACCAAGCCTTTATAAGCCAGCATTACTTAGGGCAAGACTTGAAAAGTGCTGCGATACCTAAAGAAATAGTGATCAGTGAAAGTTTTGAACACATTGAAGAGCTTACTAAGCTTTTGAGTGAGCAAGCCGAGCGCAATGTTAAAATATCAACGAGTGTTCGCAGCGAACGTGCCCAATATTTAAAGTTGGCCTGTACCAATGCGCAAAATGCATTAGTCACTAAGAATAGTCATAAAGCGTCAATGCAAGCCCGTTTTTCGGCATTAAATGAAGTTTTTGAACTTGATAATGGCATTAACCGAATTGAGTGTTTTGATATTAGTCATACCATGGGGCAACAAACCGTGGCATCTAATGTGGTGTTCAATCAAGAAGGGCCTTTAAAAAGTGATTATCGTCGTTATAATGTTTATGGCATTACACCGGGTGATGATTATGCGGCGATGGCGTTTGCGCTTAACAAACGTTATGGCAAAGTGACCACCTTGGAAAATATGCCTGACATTGTTTTTATTGATGGCGGTAAAGGACAATTATCAAAAGCAGAAGCATTTTTTGCTCAATGGCAAACAGATACCGCTTTAGAAAAAATCCCACTATTAGTTGGTGTCGCTAAAGGAGAAGGGCGTAAGCCTGGACTTGAAACGCTAATCTTAGCAGGTAGTCATCAGCTAATTTCATTACCATCAACCTCACCAGCTTTACACTTAGTACAGCATATTCGTGATGAATCACATCGTTTTGCCATTACAGGACATCGAGCCAAGCGTCAAAAAGCCAGCAAAAAATCGACACTTGAATCTATTGAAGGAATTGGCGCGAAAAAACGTCAAGCCTTATTAAAATATTTAGGTGGGCTCCAAGAAGTTATGCAAGCCGATAGGTCAATACTTGAAAAGGTGCCTGGTATTAGTGCTGTTTTAGCCGATACAATATATAACGCCTTACATGATAAATAAGTTAAACGTCTTCCTGTAATAAACCCATCTTTGTTGTCTACACTTATTATTGCTATTTTTTGATAAAAATTTACGTCTCTGCCTGTAATGTGTAGAATGCGGTAACGCTTGTTGCTTTAGTAGTAAAATAAATTTATGTGGACCATTCCAAATCAAATCACCATGTTTCGGATAGTATTAATACCTGTTTTTTTAGTGGTATTTTATTTACCAGTCTCATGGAATCATTTCGGCGCATTTGCCGTATTCTGGCTTGCTGCTATTAGTGATGCTCTTGATGGCTATCTAGCACGTAAATTAAACCAATCTTCAGCATTTGGCGCCTTTATCGACCCAGTAGCTGATAAATTAATGGTTGTTGCTGCTTTAGTGCTACTTATTCAAGATTATCAACTGTGGTGGATTTCAATTTCAGCAATATTAATGATTGCTCGTGAAATTTTTATTAGTGCCTTGCGTGAATTTATGTCTTCACGCGGTAAACGCGATGAAATTGCTGTTTCTCAAATGGGAAAATATAAAACAGCTGCGCAAATGCTAGGTATTATGGGATTAATTTGGCAACCTGATTATGATATTCCGTTAATTTTGTTTAATTTTCCACATGAAATATTAATGTTTATCGCTTACAGCTTTTATGCGATAGCCACAGTGCTTACTTTTTGGTCGATGCTGGCCTATTTTAAAGTAGCTTGGCCAGAGTTAGCGAAACAAAATAGCTAGAAAATGATATATTTAGTTAAAAAAACGTCAAATTAGCCGCTTTTTGAGCAGTCAAAACAAAATTGAAATTAAACTGTTGACTCCAAATAATTTCAATGTAGAATGCGTCCCAAGTTGACAGGGAGTCAGCAGATGAAGCGGCTGTAGCTCAGCTGGTAGAGCATCACGTTGCCAACGTGAATGTCACGAGTTCGAGTCTCGTTAGCCGCTCCAAGTTTGATTTATAATGATTTTTTTAAATCGTTATCTATTCAAAGGATTCGGCGGGTTGGCAGAATGGCTATGCAGCGGATTGCAAATCCGTGGACCTCGGTTCGACTCCGGGACCCGCCTCCATTACTTATTTATAAGTGTTGGATGTATGAAGGACTTAGTTTAAATACTAAGAAGTAGGGAACCAATCACTACTATAAAAAATAATTATCCGATGCCCGGGTGGTGGAATTGGTAGACACAAGGGATTTAAAATCCCTCGCTCATAGAGTGTGACGGTTCAAGTCCGTCTCCGGGTACCACTTTGTTTTTAACAGAGTAAAGTGGGTAGTTAAGATGGTGTATGTTGGTGCATGCAGATAAAATTTAAACCTTGTTTGTAATAGCAAGTTATGAAGCGGCTGTAGCTCAGCTGGTAGAGCATCACGTTGCCAACGTGAATGTCACGAGTTCGAGTCTCGTTAGCCGCTCCAAATTTTATTAAAGAAAAGAAAACCTTAAGTAATGATATATATTACTTAATCTACGAAGCGGCTGTAGCTCAGCTGGTAGAGCATCACGTTGCCAACGTGAATGTCACGAGTTCGAGTCTCGTTAGCCGCTCCAATATTTAGCGTTAAGCTAGATAGTAAAAATCTCTTAGTAATTAAGAGTTAGTAGGGAGCCAATCTCTACTTTAAAAAGAATTATCCGATGCCCGGGTGGTGGAATTGGTAGACACAAGGGATTTAAAATCCCTCGCTCATAGAGTGTGACGGTTCAAGTCCGTCTCCGGGTACCACCTTTTTTTCTGTACTTCCTAGTTAGTTAGAATCCTCCCCATTATTACAAGTCATCATCTACACCGTTTAGATTTTTTCTCTTGAATAAAAATCTCGTCACTTTACTTGAACATAGAGTGTGACGGTTCAAGTCCGTCTCCGGGTACCACCTTTTTTCTGAACTTCCTAGTTAGTTAAAATCCTCTCCATTATTGCAAGTCATCATCTACATCGTTTAGATTTTTTCTCTTGAATAAAAATCTCGTCACTTTACTTGAACATAGAGTGTGACGGTTCAAGTCCGTCTCCGGGTACCACCTTTTTTTCTGTACTTCCTAGTTAGTTAGAATTCTCCCCATTATTACAAGTCATCATCTACATCGTTTAGATTTTTTCTCTTGAATAAAAATCTCGTCACTTTACTTGAACATAGAGTGTGACGGTTCAAGTCCGTCTCCGGGTACCACCTTTTTTTCTGAACTTCCTAGTTAGTTAGAATCCTCCCCATTGTTGCAAGTCATCATCTACATCGTTTAGATTTTTTCTCTTGAATTATATTGCGCTAATAATTCTGTTGTTATAAACGATAGATACTGTAACTATTATCTGTTTAATCTAAATTCATAATATTCTTGAATAAAATATCGTCACTTTACTTGAAAGTAGTGCACCTGTAATTATTGTCAGTTTGATAGAAGGCTAATTTTTTTGGCGTATTTGACGTAAACTACTGAATAACATAGTATCATCGAATCCATAATCATTAACCTAACAGAGCCAGTGTTTTATAGGAGTACCGTTAACTATATTACAACTGTTCACAGAGAAATTATGTCTAACCGACCCCCAAAGCAATTAAATATTATTATCGCCATGTATCTTGGTTATGCCGCCATGATGATTTGTCGTCAAATGGTCACTATTCTTAGTCCTGCCTTGCTTGCCGATGAAACCTTAGCCTTAACAAAAACTAATCTGGGTGATTTTGCTGCTTATGGTACTTTAGGTGCGTTGGTTGGCAAGCTCATTTGGGGGCCCCTTGCTGATATTATAGGTGGGCGCTTTACTTTTTTGATTGGCATATTTCTAACGGCGCTCTTTGTTATTGCTTTTGGACTCTCTCCTAATGTAATGGCTTTTACTGTTTTTTCATTCCTATTGTACTGTACAAAATCTTCAGGTTGGCCAGCGATGACCAAACTGGTTGGAGAATGGTATCACCCTCATCATTACGGGCGAGTTTGGAGTATTATTTCTACCAGTTCTAGATTCAGTGTTGTGTTAGCGACTTTATTCTTTGGTTGGTTATTAAGCTTTATGGATTGGCGTTCAGTCGCTTTCATCGCTGCGGCTTTTGGACTGGTTGTTTTTATTGGTTGTTATTTTTTTCTACAAGAAAAACCAGAAAACCCCAACTTTTTTAGAGAAATTGAAAGTGATCATACTGATACCAGTGCCGAAGGTATAGCGCTAGCCAAAGCAGCAAAGCAGGCAGTTGATAACAAATATAACCACCCACTTCAAGATACGAGTATGGGTGCAGGTATGTTGGCATTTATTAAAAGTCCGAGAGTTTGGCTCGTGGTGCTAATGCTAATGATGCTTACTTGTATGATGGCCTTTTTAGACTTTGTTGCCGTTTATCTTATGGAAACCTATCAATTATCTCCTTCACAAGCAGCAATGGCTTCTACTATCTTCCCCGTAGGTTCTTTGGCTGGATTGTTAGCTTCTATAGCATTTTACGACCGATTTTCAAAGAAAGGTATTCGCACCGTATTAACGATAGCGATGACCCTGAGTTTATTGAGTATCCTGACCCTGAAGTATTTATCTTGGTTTGATTTGAGTGTTGAAGTGAATTACATTGTCGCTTTGAGCGCAATTTTCTTATTCGCCTTTTCAATTTCTCCCGCTTATTACCTACCTATGTCAATATTCTCTATCGAATATGGTGGACCCCACAGTGCAAAGTTGGTGAGTTTTATTGATGCTTTTGGTTTTGCGGCCAGTGCAACATTTGCCTTTATTGGCGGCAGGTTAGCTGATAGTGCGGGTGGTTGGTCTAGCTTTATGAATATGCTTATATTGATTTCAGCTGTGGGTATTATATCTGTTTGGGCATTTATGCATGCGGAATATAAAGCGGCAAAGTCAGGGGAAAGTGTCGTCAAGTAAGGTATTTAATGCGATAAACTCTTTAACCCTTTAAGAGTTTATCGCCACAAGCTTAAATAAACCCCGTGAGTCGTTCTAAACGTTACTTCTTCAAAATACCATCTTTTCACCGAAGTTTGCTGTTTATTTTAGCTATATTCAGTAATCTTTCCGATATTGTAGTATGCTACAACTCAAAAATTTCTGTGATATTAATCATTAAGTTATATTACAGGCTATTTTAACGACACAGCTGTTTGCGAAAACTTTTGACGGTTTGTCACAAAGAAGCAAAAGGCTGTCACTTGATAAGCGTTTTGCTTCGATATTGATCTATTAATTTACTTAGTATCTGCTAAGTCACAGAAAATAATCAACGAGGGTACTTATGTATCATAAAAACCGACCAGTTAAAACCGTATTGACCATGGCAATCGCTCTTGCATTGAGTAGTAGTGCCGTTCAAGCTCAGGAAAAGAGTAAAGCAGAAGACAAAAAAGTTGAGACTGAGCGCCAGATCGAAACTATAACGGTTACTTCAACTCGCCGTTCAGAAAACCAACAAGCAGTGCCGCTTGCTGTTCAAGCCATTAGTGGAGCACAACTTCAGCAACTGGGTATTGACAGCTTTGAAGATTATATTGCATTACTACCGGGTGTTAGCTCTGAAGGTCAAGGTCCTGGTAAGCAAGAAACCTATATCCGTGGTGTATCCGCCGGTCGTGCTGATGTTAGACTTGCAGGCATAGGGGGCGAGCCAAGCGTTGCTTTTTACCTTGATGAAACTCCAATCACTACTCCAGGTCGTAATATAGATTTATATGCGGTTGATTTGCAACGTATCGAAGTGTTAAAAGGTCCTCAAGGCACATTGTTTGGTGCTAGTTCACAGGCAGGTACCGTTCGCCTTATTACCAACAAACCGGAATTGAACGAATTTAGAGCCGGTGGCGAGGTAGGTATGTCATCGACCAAGAGTGGTGGCATCAGTAATAAAACTGAAGGTTATGTCAATCTTCCTATTATAGAAGATGAGTTTGCCATACGAATTGCAGCTTATAATTCTACTGATGGTGGGTTTATTGATAATGCGCTGTCTACAACGCAATTACCATTAACTAATCCAGCACTGGGTGGCAGCGTTCCTTCATCTCGACAAGTAGTCAGTAACTCTACACTTGCAAAAGATGATTACAATGAAGCGACACACCGTGGCGTCAGAATTAGTGGCTTATGGCAAATCAACGACGAATGGGATTTGTTAGTACAGCACACAAACCAACAGTTAGATACTGAAGGTTCTTTTGAATATGATCCGTCTATCAGCACTGAAGACGACTTAAATACAGCCACTTTTTCGCCGACGGCTGGTGATGATAAAGTTGACCTAACACAGTGGACATTGAATGGTATGCTTGGCGGCCTTGAAGTTATTTATAACGGCTCGTTCACCAACCGCACGTTCCAAGGTAATACTGACTATACTGCTTATATAGAAATAGGACCATATGTTCCTTACTACATTTGTAGTTACCCAGGTTATGATGAATGCTTTAGTCCTGTGATGACTACTTCTGAGCAGTTTGAAACAGAACGCGTTGTGCACGAAATTCGTGTTGCAACCAATGCGGAAGACCGTTTTAGAGCGATTGGTGGTGTTTTCTATGATGATCAGCAACTTAATACGTTAACTGACTTTACTTATGCGGGTTCTATCGCCGCTGGATTTTCACCAAACTTTCCAATACCGGGTGCTTTCACTAACACCGATGGCAGTGCTCGACCGCCGGGCGTAACTTATTTCAATGATTATCAATCAGACCGTGAAGAAATGTCTGTATTTGGTGAGCTTGCTTACGACGTTACTGAAGAGGTAACCGTAACAGTTGGTGCACGTCACTATAATATTGAAATGGGCTTGATGGGACAATCTCCTTTCGGTCAAAGAGCATCTGGACCAGAGGCAGATGCCGGAACCAATGTCGATTCAAGACTGGCTGGTTTATCGCCTGCAACGATATCGGGAACGATTTACAAAGCCAATATACGCTGGGAAATGAATGCTGACGCGATGTTTTATGCTACGTATTCTGAAGGCTTTAGAGGCGGTGGATTCAATCGTGCAGTTGGCACTGGTGGCATTCCTGCTACTTTTGATACCGATGATGTTGTTAGTGTTGAATTAGGCTGGAAAACAACTTGGCTTAATAATACTTTGCGTTTTAATGGCGCGATATACAATGTTGATTTCAGTGACATGCAGCAAGGCGTTCTTGATCTTAGTATCGCTAATAGCTCATTCTTTGATAATGTTGGTTCTGCTGATATCAATGGTGTTGAATTTGAACTTAACTGGGCTGCGACCGATAATGTCGACCTTTTTGGCTCATTTAGTTACATTGATTCAGAGTTGACTGATATTCCAAACACCTTAGTTAATATCACACCAGTAGGGTCTAATCTCCCTTACGCACCAGAAAATGAAGGTGTGGTTGGCGCGCGTTACTATCAAAATATCGGCGACTTTGCTGCTGTTTTTCAAGGCGTATTTAAATGGACAGACTCACGTTTTAATAGCTTAGTTGCTGCTGATCGTGTCGAGTTACCGTCTTATAATCAAGTTAACCTATCTGCCTCTATTGGAAAAGATGACTGGAAAGCAACACTCTTTATTGACAATGCTACCGATTCTCTTGGACAAGTTGCTGCGGGTTCAGCTGATAATGTCTTTAGGGTTTCACCAACGAGACCTCGCACAGTTGGCTTTAGAATAAGCTATGATTATTAGCATTTTACATTATTTTAAAGTATTTTAAGATAAGATAGGGTCGGCGTTTAATAACGTCGACCCATTTTTTTTGTATATTTATAGACAATATCAACCATCTCTTGATATTTACCGAGACATTATTTTGCCAAATGAATTGAAAAACCTCCAACCAGACCAAGTTATTAAACAGTGTCAACTTTTGATTCAAAAAGGCCACTTAAGCCAAGCAGCTAAGAACCTAGAAGATATGCTTGCGGAAAATCCAGGACATATTGAAGGTGTTTATTGTCTTGCAGTCTGTCAGCGTAAACAACAAAAATATAATCTGGCTATGGCAAGTCTTGATCAAATTCTTATAAAACAACCGGACCATGGCCGGGCGCATCAAGAGCAAGGTTATACTCACAAAGCAATGGCGAACACTAGCCAAGCGATAGCATCCTTTGAAAAAGCAGTCGCCTTAAATCCAGCTTTGTTTGGAAGTTGGCGCGCTTTAGCCGACCAACCTGGTTATCCGATGCATCAGGAAGCAAAAAAACGTGCTGATTGGCTCTCCAGTTTACCGCCAGCATTAGTTTCTGTTTCTAGCTTAATATATCAAAAGCAATTACATCGCGCTGAATGGCTCTGTCGTCATTTTCTCAAAGACAATCCCCATCAACCAGAAGCTATGCGCTTATTGGCTGAGTTAGGAACAAAGTTTCAAATTCTTGATGACGCGGAGTTCTTATTAGCCAGCTGCCTTGAATTTGAACCAAATTACAAAAGAGCACGCCTTGACTATGTTCATGTTCTGCATAAACGACAAAAATTTAATAAGGCACTTGAGCAAGCAAAAATTCTATTAGATTCAGACCCGGAAAATGCAACGTTTAAAATTGGTCTTGGCAATGCGCAACAAGCCACTGGAGATTTTGAAGCAGCTATAAGCACCTTTGAAAGTGTATTGGATAGCAACGCAGCTAATTACTCTATCTATTTAACTCTCGGCCATGCATTAAAAACGATGGGGCGTGTTGAAGACGCGATTCAAGCTTACCGTAAAAGCTACGATCTCAAACCTGATTTTGGTGATGCTTTCTGGAGTTTGGCCAATTTAAAAACTTACCGATTTACCTCTGATGAACGTCAGCAAATGCGGGTTCAAGAAGCAAGCGCCACTACATCGATAAATGATAAAATTCATTTTTGCTTTGCGCTTGGCAAAGACTTAGAAGACAGTGAGCTCTTTGACGAAGCCTTCTCTTTTTACCATCGCGGCAATAAACTCAAGAGCGAGCAAGACAGATTTGACAGCAAATCTCTCGAGTTATCGTTTGAATTTCAGAAAAATAATTTTGACGCTGCGTTTTTCAATCGCCATAAACAAACCGGTTGCTCTGCTGCAGATCCTATATTTATTGTTGGACTACCCAGAGCGGGGTCGACACTTTTAGAACAAATCCTCTCTTCACACTCACAGGTCGATGGGACAATGGAATTGGCCAACATTATCGGTCTAGCGCATCGCTTAAATGGTCGACAAGCCACGCGTGACACCCCCAAATACCCAAGTATTCTAAGCAATCTTACTGCTGATGACCTCACTAAAATGGGCGAGCTGTATATTGAAGAGACTCGGCATCATCGCCAAGGAGCAATGTTCTTTATCGATAAAATGCCAAACAATTTCCGGCATATTGCACTTATCAATCTGATCTTGCCTAATGCGAAAATTATCGATGCGAGACGCGATGCTTTGTCCTGTTGTTTTAGTGGTTTTAAACAATTGTTTGGTGAGGGGCAGCAATTTTCCTATGATCTTGAAGACATTGGACATTATTATCGTAGTTATGTTGAGTTGATGGACCATTGGGACAAAGAATTACCCGGTAAGATTTTACGTGTGCAGTATGAAGATGTGGTTGCCGATCTTGAAAGCCAAGTTAGGCGCATATTAGACTATTGTGGACTGCCTTTTGAGCAGGCTTGTATTGATTTTCATACAAATAAACGCGCTGTTCGCACGCCTAGCTCTGAGCAAGTTCGACAACCTATTTATCAAAGTGGTCTTGAACAATGGCGCAATTATGAGTCTCATTTAACACCATTAAAAAAAGCACTAAAAAGCTAGGTCGGCTTTCTAAAGTGCTAGAACTGTTTTTATAGCCGTTGGCTGTTAATGAGCGCTATGCGTATTGATATCACCGTGTTAATGATTTTACTATAGAAAATAAAGAGAAATAAATTTTGGATAAAAAGATACTAAAAATAGGACATCGTGGCGCAATGGGTCATGAACCTGAAAACACGCTAAGGTCTTTTAAAAAAGCATTAGCGTTAAATGTTGATGCAATAGAATTAGATGTATATGTATGTAAAACAGGTGAACTTGTTGTTATACATGACGATAAAGTAGACAGAACAACTAATGGTATAGGCTATACTGAAGATAAAACCTTTGTTGAGCTAAGACAACTAGACGCGGGAAAAGGTGAACTTATACCAACACTTGAAGAAGTCTTGGATCTTGTTGATAAAAGCGTGATAGTAAATATAGAATTAAAGGGAAGAAGTACCGCAATTGCAACGTATCAGGTAATAGATAAATACATAAAAGAAAAGGGCTGGTCTGAGCTTGATTTTATGGTTTCTTCATTTGATCATCATGAATTAAATAAATTTAAACATTTGTATCCTCAAATACCCATCGGTGTTTTGCTTGAAGGCGTTCCTCTTTCTTATGCTGATTGTGCCGTTGAACTTAATGCTCAATCCATCAACTTAAGTCTAGATTTTATCAATCAGGACTTTGTTGATGACGCACATCAAAAAGGGTTACAAGTTTATGTTTATACGGTTAATGACTATGATGACATTGCCAAAGTAAAAGAATTAAATATCGATGGTATTTTTTGTAATTTTCCAGAAAGATTATAATTAAGACACGATTGCCTGCGTTACTAAACGATAAATAGCGTGGGATTTTGTTTGGGTTGTTTTGATTTCAAAATCCCTGTTATTTAAAGACGAATTAGATTTTAATGTTAACGCACATGAGTATTATTTATTTTGCGATAAAATATATATAGTTTATATGCGAACTTATCAAGGAGCTAATGTATGACTCGTGGGGAAAACCAGTCAGAAAATAGTGAAAACTATCTTCCAAATGATGTTCCTTTACCACAGCGGATAGTTAAAAAAGTACTTATTATTTTTTTACTTTGCTATGGCACTTATGGCGTCTACAGCGGTACTCTTTATCTCCCCCTAGGAAGAGGTGAAGTTACCTTTCAAGGTAATGCAGTATATTTTGCTTTTGCTGCTCTTTTGTTAGGTGCTTTATATCTTTTGATTGAAATTATCGATCATTACGATAAAAGGAATAATGAATTCTCATATAAACGTATAAAAGGTGTAATTAAAGGACTTGCTGCTTTAATATTGTTATTTACTATCGCTATAAGTGCCGCACTTACACAAGAACTATAAGTCACTCAAATCGGCGCTTAACGTGGCATTTGTGATTAAAGGATTATCGTGATATCAAAATTACCTCGGTGGGTAGAGTATGGCTCGTTTGTTTTAGCACTGGTTGCGGGCTTTATTAACGCTGTTGGACTTTTAGGATTTAATCACCAATCTATTTCACACTTATCTGGAACAGCAACACTGCTTGGCGTAGGCGTTTTAAACTCAAGTTTTTCTGATACGCTTCATTTGGTTTTAATTCTGCTTAGCTTCTTAGTAGGCTCTGCCATATCAGGCTATTTCCTAAATAGTGGTTCGTTAAAGTTGGGTCGTAATTACAGTCGACTGCTTATCTTGGAGGCAATCATTATTTTCGCATCAATGTATTTCTTATCCAAGGGATCACTATTTGGCCATTATTTAGCTTCAGCTGCATGTGGGCTTCAAAATGCACTAGTGACAACCTATAGTGGCGCTGTTGTTCGAACAACACATGTAACTGGGTTATTTACCGATCTTGGTCTTATGTTAGGTTCAAGACTTCGAGGCGAACTCTTTGATAAAAGAAAGGCGGTATTGTTTCTACTGATAATAACAGGATTTATTGTTGGTGGGGGATTTGGTGCTTATTTTTTCAGTATGTTTAAGTTTAATGCTTTATTAATTCCTGCTGTTATTTGCTTGCTATTAGCATTGTTCTATTCAGTTTACAGTGCAAAGGTGAGTAGTTAACAGCCGTATGTTTGCTGTTATCAATACAAAATATAGTGGCTATTATATGCTGGCAAGACCTAATCATCTGACTAAATAAAACAGCAATGATATTTCTATTATTGCTGTTTTAGATATTTTATTTACTGAATGTCGAGTAGTGTCACTTCAAAAACAAGTAACGAACCGGGGGTTATTTTTCCTGCAGATTTATTGCCATAGCCTAAGCTTGATGGAATAAAAAACTTAAATTTATCACCAACAACCATTAATTGAAGACCTTCAGTCCAGCCAGGTATCACTTGGTTTAAGCCAAAACTAATGGGTTCACCGCGATCAACTGAGCTGTCAAATACACTGCCATCGAGTAAAGAGCCATGATAATGCACTTTCACTTTTGAACTGGCACTTGGGTGCTTTAATCCATCACCTTTTTCCAATACTAGATATTGCAAACCTGAAGCTGTTTCAACAACATTTTCAAGGGTTTTATTTGTAGCTAAGAACTGGTTAGCTATCGCTATATTTTCAACCGCGGCTTTTTTATCATTTGAACTTTTTGAAATAAAGAAAATTACCAAGGCAATAATTATAACCAATACAACATATTTCATAACTGATCCGATTAATTTGAATTATTGTGTATTCTAGCATTCGATTCTTTTGCAGGTCACATTAATTTAAAATTAATATGAGTGCTATGTTTTTCATTGTTAGGTAAGCGGATGATTTGCAAGGGTATTAATTCATTCAAAAGAGGTGTCTTATGCTATTTACAGTGATGGGGCCTTGAATATTTCCCCTTTAGTTATAGAAAAACCCGGTAACATGCATGTTACCGGGTTTACTAAGTAGATTAACAGCTACCTCAAGTTATGTGATTATTGCTAGCGTTTACATTAACTATTATCACATGTTTTTTTCTAATGCTTATCCAGTTTTTGTGACAAGTTTTCAATCACATCAACGGCGCTATAAGTCGATTCATTAGGCATAATGCCTTTGCCCATTCGAATCTCTAAAATACTATGCACTTCTTTACGGTTATTGCCGCTATTAAAGGCAATTCCTATTTCACTATGTGGGCGTTGGTAAGTTTCACAGTTGAATAGGCCACAACGGCGTTCAATGCGCTGTTGATGCGATAAACCAAATGCAGAGGCAACCTCTACTTTTTGAGACTCAACAAAAGTTTCTTTATTGGTCACGACAAACCAATCAAAACCTTGCTTTTGAGTAAGCTCCGCGGATCTTAATAGCGCATAATCAGCTGCATCAGCGACACTGTTAGAGATGATTTTAAATTGTACACGATACCTATCACTGGTAATTTTTTGCTCACTATAACCTGATGACCCTTTAGTTGCAGGGCGGTAGTCAGGTTGAGAAGCACAAGCTGATATTAATAAAGTGACGAATAAAAAGGGAATAAATGATTTCATAATGTACCTCGGTTATTGTTTATTTGTTTGCCAGTTATTGTTTATTGCTCGTTGTTCTTGAGCGCTATCCATTGCTTGTCCTTTGATCATCTCATCTATAGCGCTGTCTAGTTGTGCCTTGTTACTGGCAACACGGTAATTTTCAATATCTTGGGAAAACGCTACGTTTTTGGTGATTTTAAGCTGCCACTGCTGATTTTCTTTACAGGCAATGTTGATACTGGCCGCTTGTAAATTAATGTGCTGAAACTGTCGACAAAAATTACCCGCATGATTAGTGAAACTTAAATTAGCCATGACCTTATCACCTTGGTCTGTTGACGACATTTCACCACTTTTTGCCTTATCTAACACCTGTGATATCTCTGCAGTAATCGCAGTTGTTTGCTCTGACTGCATTAGGGTTATTGTTCCTACCCCAAATATCATCGAAATACCTGCCGCTAAGGCGTAATGTTTTTTAATGCGTTGGTTAACACTTTTCCAGCGTGACAAGCTAACAACATTTTCAGGCGTCTGGTCTTCTTTATTTTCTGCTATTTTTTTATCTAAGGTTTGTGCTAAGAGTAAGATACCATCAGGCATTGTAGTGCTATCAATAATGGCAGCATTTTCGTCAACCCAGTGATCAACTTGTGATAAGTCAGCCAAACGCATCACTAAATCGTCGTCAGTCTCTAGCGCACAACGGACCTCTTCCATTGCTTCTTCGCTCAGTTCGGCGTCTAAAAATGCACTCAATATTTCATTGTCTATTTTCATAAGCCTGCTCCTATTTGATAGGGTTTCATCATATCCATTAGTGCAACACGTGCTCGAGATAGCCGACTCATCACCGTACCAACAGGGATCTCCATAGAAGAAGCCACTTCTTTATATGACATGCCTTGAACGGCCACTAAAGATAAAATTGCCCGTTGATCGTCAGGCAAGGTACTCATCGCTTTATTAACGTGTGCCAGCGTTTCTTTGTTGTCAAATTGTTGGTGTTCATTAGCAGTTTGTGGCTCTTGAAGCTCTGGTTTGAGTACCGCATTCTGCCTAACTTTTCGTGACCGATATTCGTCAATCCAAACATTGCGACAAACCTTAAATGCCCACCTAGTTTCGTCTACTCCACTAGGTACACCTTTATTGAGTATTTTCTCTAGCGTGGTTTGTACTAAATCATCTGCATCAGCAGGATTACCCGTTAAAGAGTAGGCAAAGCGTCTTAGCATTGGTAGTATATTTTCTATAGGTTTATTCATTTTTTACTCCTCTCTACTAAGTAGACGTATCTAAAAAATATTTATTCCATAAAAGGAAATTTATTTTTAGTTGAAACGTTTTATTAACGACACACTTATTTTTTAGGCTGAAGACTAACATGAAAACCTTACCACTTACCGCCATATTTATTTCAATTCTTAGTACATCGCTACCGGCACAACAACTCACTAGCGGTGATGTTTTAGGAAATATAACCCTAGTAGATCGCAATTTAGACGATATTAGCCAGCAAATAAAAGTACCACGTAAACTAGCCCCATTTGCGTTAAGTCGCTTACCCAATGTTGATAAATTAACGACTGAGCCACTTACGGCTTTACCTGATTCATTATCAATAGAAACAGTAACAGGAAAACACCTTTGGTTTGATGTTGAGGTAGAACAGGGATGGCGAGCCGTGAAGGGACAATGGATACTCTTAGCCGACGACCTTAATAAGGCACGCTTAATTGGTCAGGGTGCGGTGATAATCAATGAATCTCGTTATTCTGGTTTGGGCATGACATTGTTACGTTTTAATGTGCCACAAGCTCTCGACTCAAAGAAAGCCTTAATAAATATACTTTCTGCCAAAGCGTCACTGAGTTTAGCTAGAAATCATATTTATCAAACACAAAGTCAAGCCCGTCAGCTTACGGATAAAAAAGTAGTCGGTGAAAAGCTAAAAACTAAAAGCCCATTTAATGCTTGTCAGCTAAAGGTAAAAGTTGGTCTAGTTGATAGTGCAATAGACACCAACCATGATGCTTTTAAGCAGGCAAATATGACCGCAAAGTCATTTTTGCCTGCTGAATTAGCTGCCTCAGTTCAACACGGTACCGTGATCGCAAGTTTATTGGTTGGCAAGACAGAGCAGTTGGTACCGCTTTTACCACAGGGGCAGATTTACTCGGCAGAAGTATTTTACCAGCAGTCAGATTATGTTCAGGGGGCAACTTTGTCAGCGATGATAGCGGGAATAAATTGGCTAATAGAACAAGACGTAAAAGTGATTAATATGAGTTTAGCGGGCCCAGATAATAAAATTTTGCAGGCTGTGCTTACTTCGGCCATGGCAAAGGGCGCTTTAATTATTGCTGCAGCGGGTAATGAAGGACCGGCGGCTCCACCGATGTTTCCAGCGGCTTATAAAGAGGTTATTGCGGTGAGTGCTATTGATCAATTTCAACAACCTTACCGTTGGTCAAATCGCGGTGATTATATCGATTACTCTGCCTTAGGGGTTAATGTCTTAACGGCACAAAGTGGTCAGCGGGTGGGGCGGGAGTCAGGCACATCGATTGCCGCACCTTACGTAACCGCAGCTTTAGCCTGTTTAATCGCAAAAATTGGCGTCAATAGAAATCAATTACTAGAAGAGCTCAATGAATCAACAATAGATTTGGGTCCTCGCGGTAAGGACCCTATTTATGGTGTCGGCGCGATAATAAGCCGTTAAAATTGCGCTTTAATCGCCAAGGTCGAAAGGGTTTGAGTGTATGTTTGGCTATCAAGTTCTGAACGGTAGTCGCCATATTCAACGTTACCAATAACCACTAAATGTTCGTTAACGTTTAACTGCCACTGTCCGTGAAATATATGCCTATGTTCATCTGCTTTTGATTCACGCTGACTAGGGATATCATTATTGCTGACTGCTTGAAAATCTTTCGATTGAAAACGCCAACCGATAGTTGCTTTGTGAGCTAAGCCAAATAATTCAAATTTTTGAGATAACTTAGTGTTAACACCATAGCCACCATAATTAAACTGTGAGTCTGTTGCCTTTTCTTTATCTGCGCTAAGTCCTAGCATTAGCATAGTGCGACCGTCGTTGATAAAGTGAAACAATTCAGTACTTACAGCAAAAGTGTTGGCATTTCGGCGAGTTATTACTGCAAAGTCTTTACGCTTTATTTTAAGGCTAGTGCGTAAAAATGTTTGGGGTTGAAGAAAAGTTCCCAAGTAAATACTGGCTTGTTGAAAGGTTAAATATGTCTCGCCAGCTAATTTAGCTTTAGCACCATCATAACGTAGCCCTAAATCTTTTTCCTGCCATTTATAGGTCCCATCAATACTGACTTGATGTAAGGCAAGATCAAAAGAATCTAACTGATGATAATCTTGGTCATTATATCGATATGATGACGTTAACTTTGCTTTATTATTAAACGTCCACAAGCCAGTAACCGCAGCCGTTTTTTGAATGCCACTGTCACCCTGTGAGGAAACTTCATCAAGCTCATCGACGCTAAGCGCTGAGTTGTTTATTAAAGCCAAGGAAGCCTCACCACTAAAAGTAAATGTCTCTGGCGTTGCTGCCATCACTTGCATACTAAGGATGCACCCTAAACTGCTCAACATATATTTCATCTTAATTTCCTCAAATAGGATGCGCCAGGGTCACTGGCGCATTTAACAAGTTAGTCAGTAAAATTACAAGCCAATAGCTAAGTCGCTTGCCAAAGTGCTTACCACTTCAGCGGCAGTTGCTGCAGCAATCTCAGCGTTAACCTGCTCAGTAACTACTCGACTAATTTGGCTATTCACGTCTTGAGTGATAACACTTTGCGTATCGCTGGTAATTGAATTAACAATATTGGCATTAATACTTTGCTCTAATACTTGTGTGGTTTGTGCTGTTGCATCTGCAGCGGCAATGTTTTGCAAATCTTCTGAAAGATCTCCTGACAAACTCTGCGACAGTTGCGAGGTGCCAGTTAAAGAGGTGGCGGTATCTAACGCATTAGCATTTTGTAAGCCTCCTGACATATTTTCAAACATGCCTTGCGATAAACTCTGCGACAGCTGCGACGTATTAGCAAAAGACGTTTGGCTATCAAGGTTGGACGCCCTAGCAACATCTTCAGATTCAGCTAAGTCTTCATCAGGTGTCGTTTCATTCTCTTGGGGAATATCATTTTCTGGAAGCTCTGTTGTGCTTACTTGGTTCAGTGATTGGCTCAACGTGGCCGCAACACCAGCGGTTATATTGACAGTGCTTCCCATATTATTTGTTAGGGTCGCAACCATCTGATTATTGCTATCAAAAGCTTTAGCGCTTGTTGCATTAATGCCATTACTGACTTGCTGCTCTGTTGGTTCGCTTTTCGCTGGTTCACTTGGAGCAGAGGCTTGCGGATTGTTGTCTGCGTTATTAGCCGTAACTTGTGTATTACTCGTTGCGGAATTGTCTGAATGTGCCGACATTTGTGCTGAATTATCAGTGCTATCAATTCCTTGAGATAATTGAGTATTCTGATTAACTTGGGCGTCTTGATTAATTTGAATAGTGTTTGCTTGTGCAACACTTACCCAACAACTTAATCCGCTTACTACCAATACTTTTGCAATTTTATTTAATGAAGTCATGTTTGCTTCCTCTAAGGTTTGTTTATGTTAATGACACTTAGATAACGGATGATGTGAGATGTTTATTCCAAGTTTATTTAAATAAAAACACAAATTTAAAGTCTCTGTTTTTTTAAGTTTATATTTCAATGCTTTAAGTGATTTTTTATTTTACCTTATTCTTCTACATAGATAAGCAGTAATAACACTGGGGGTTAATACCTAGCGTAAAAGAGGGTAATACCTGATTATTTTTTGTCTGAGAAATGGGCACCCTAGCTAAGTAAATAATTTTCTTACCCATAAAGTGTCCATGAAAGCGAATGATGTTGACTTATATGTTTAATTATCATGCTCAAGGTCACAAATAATAAAAGGTGATTACAATGAAGAATACATTAATATCAAGTGCCATTGCTTTTGCATTGACTGTTCCGCTAAGCGTTATATCTAGTCAAGTTCATGCATCAACAAGCGGTATCATTACTGGTAGTAATACTGCCAATAAAATCTTAAATTTTGACGTTGCTGGTGTACCAAACGTTAATCAAATTCAAGATACTGGCCTAAATACCTTAATGAGTTTAAGCGCTAATCAGGCTCAAGCCATCAGTCACTTTCAAGCAGCTAATCCAAACGCACAGGTAAATATCAATCAAGCGACAGGGACTGTTGATGCTATTACCGGCATGACTGTTAAAACGGCGGGTACCTCTGTTGAGAATATGGCGCGTAATTTCATTACCGACAATCAGCAAATTTTTGAAGGTTTAAGCAATGACCAATTGAAATATAATCCTAATCGCTCTAAAGCAGCATTAGGTGGACAAGTTGTTCGTTTCGATCAAATTCTCGATGGTATTCTTGTTGATGGCAATGGTTTAGGTGTTGTTATTGATGGTAACAACAACGTTCGCGCCATTATGGGTCCTTATCAAAAAGCCCTTACAGTAGCGGGTCAACCGGGATTGTCTGCTGATGATGCGGTGTTAATGGCAACGCGTAATCTTGTACAATTCCAAAAAAATATCCCCGCAGAGGCTATGTCAATACTAACCCCTGCCTATGAATTAATAGCAGCAGAGTTAGGTGTGTTTAAAACACCGATACCAGAGCTACGCATAGTGCAAACGGCTGATAGCCATAGTTTAGTTTGGCAGTTTTATTACTACTCAACGAATCCTTTTGGCGTATTTAAATACATGGTTGATGCACAAACCGGTGAGATAGTTTACCGTGAAGATCAAGTGCGCACGGCCGAAGAGCCACAACCAACCGATCAATTTGCTGATTATTTTCCGACTTTCCCACCGATCACTAAAGAATTACAAGACTCTTGTGAAATTGTTGATGCAGATGGCGGTTTAACGGGCACACCTGAAGGGTTATTGCGCATTAAATTAAGAAAATTTGATGAAACTAACCGAGTAACAGGTGTTGGCAGTGTATTAACGGGTACTAATGCACTTATTCTTAATGCTTCATCGAGCAAATTGCCATTCGCTCAAGCGGCTTTAGGCACTTATTATTTTGACCAAGACGCTGCACCTCTTTATGGCCGCGTTAATGAAAAAGATCATACTGCTGAGCCTGCACAGCAATTCGACGGTATTAGTCAATTCATATATATCACTAACTTAATGGAATATTTAGACTATTTACACAAAGATGGTGACGATGTTCATGCTAGAGGGTTTGGCAGTGGTAGTTTTCCTGATCAATACCCTAATGAGTCAACGCCTTTAGTAGGTGTCGTTCATATACCTAACGTGTTTATGGCACTAGAAGCTCAAGATATAGACTTTAGTGATCCTGAGCTTTTAAATAAAATAGTAAACTTAGATAATGCTTTTGCTATACCACTTACACAAGAAATTGGTGGTCAGGAAGTGGTTGTTAACCCAACATTTTATGGTCATGGTTATTACTTTAACAACTTAGCAATAGATTTTAGTGTACCAATGCACGAAGGTACGCATGCGACTATCACACCTATTGCTGGCTTTGAAGGTAGCCCTGAAGGTGGCGCCTTGAACGAAGGGCAAGCCGATTTATGGGCTTATACTATAGGTGAAACACCTGATTTAGGTAGTTACCCAGTTGCAGGTTGTGGGTTAAGAGACTTATTACGCGAAAATGGTACAGATCCTGATTCTTTTGAATATATTCGAAGTGGCCAAAGCCAATTACGTTATTCACAATTAGGCACACGCGATGACGACTTTGAAGTACACAGAGATGGCGAAATATATGCCGGCGCGATGTGGGACTTACGAGAAATTATGCTAGAGATGTATCCAGCTAACGACTTTGCTCGCCCAGATCCAACAACGGGTGAAGCAACACAGTTAACCAGTTTAGGTAAAGAAACGTGGGAACGTATTTTCCTTGGCTCTATGTATGTTTTAGGTGTTAGTGCGCCAGATACCTTTGTTAAAGCGCGAGATGCGGCATTAACAGCTGACGCTATGCTATATCCAACTGACTCTGTTGATGCTAAATCTCTAGGTCAACATCATGCTATTATTGAACGTGTATTTGCCGCTCGTGAATTGGGATTAAACGCTTCAGCTCCATTAGGTGGTGTGCAGATGATTTCAACAGCGGTAAGTGAATTTACTGCGGATCAAGAAGCACCAGCTGCACCACAAAATATTGTTGCAACGATTACCACACCAGACACGATTGAAGTGACTTGGAATGAAGTAGATAATGCCATTGGCTATCAAATATTAAAGCGTAAAGGTGGCAGTCCAGCTCGTTTATTCGCTGGTGTACCGGGTCGTGAATATGTCGACGGCGATATAGAAAACAATGGCTATACCCATGTAGAGTTTGTATCAAATGCTAGTTACAGTGATAAAGGTCAAGGCTTTGGTCGTGGCGCTGGTCAAGGTATTGATGCTTATGATTATCAATATGTTGTTCGTGCTATTGAAGTTAACGCTTCGGGTCAAGTTGGTTTTTCTGACTTATCAGGCACGGCGATGACTCAGTTAAAAACAACGGATATTACTGATAACATTGAATATAAATTCAGTAATTATTTAGTACCTGATGGTCAGGTTAGTATTGATTATACGTTAACAAATACAGGTGACGTGGATTTATTTGGCCCTATCAACTTTAATATTGTTTCGATTAATAACACTAGAGTGACTTTGGATAATGCTGATAATGGTGGTACTGGCCAAGATGGAGATACCGCAACGTTTACGTATAACGAATCTTTAGCACCAGGAATGGATTCTTCTGCTCGTACTTATGTATTTAACAACCCAAGGTTTGAACAGTTTACCTTTACGGCTGAAGTGTTCGCTAAAGTACTAATGCCATCACAAGCGGCTAATGGTAGTCAAGCACCTGTTGATAAATCACCAAGTGCTGATCGTACCGTGGTTTATCATAATATCTCTGAGCATAAAGGCTTAGTTGCTATTGGCACTACAGACGTAGAAGTTGCTGACGGTGTTGATTATGTTGATGTGGTCTTTACAGCAGAGACAAGTGCACAAAGTATTGTTGCAACCTTAACAGCAGATACTGAAGTGGGGGGAGCCTATCCAGATTTGGATTTCTCAATGCTCGACAGTGAAGGTAAAGTCATGGTTACTTCTGGTAACTTAGGCCCTTCAGAGCAGGTAGGTAGTACGGTTGTTGGTGGTGAAAGCTACACCTTGCGTGTTAAAGGTTATGCCAATGGTCCAACTCAATTTACTATTGTGCTAGACCAAATGGTACTAAATGAATCAGATGCGAGTACCGAAGCAAGTACTGCTGATTCTGCTGTAGGTTCTGTGGAATTAGTTGAGTTTGTAGTAAACCCAGCTAATGGCACGATTATGGTCGTTGAACCTGACGATGTGAAGTCAGTAACTGCTGCGCCAATGATGGGTACAACAGCAACACTTTAATTATTTACTAAAAAAAGTAATAGCCCACTTAGTGATATAAGTGGGCTTTTTTTTGTTTTTTTTTGCTAAAAGTGTTTTCCACCCACCAAAAAAATATCTTATTAGTGAGCAATCAACGAGAAGAGAAGGTACAAATATACGTATTGAATAAATAGTGCATCCATTATTTAATTATCCATCCTGATGGTCAAGTGGCTACTACCTTTAAGCAGAATTGTTAAGTTAAACAAGCTGCACTTTCTTTGTTATATTTACCCACCCTATATTGCTCTATATCATTGAAAATGATCGTTTCAATTTATTATTTTCACTACTAATTTTTGATGAAATCGATAAAGTGGCTTTGGTAGGCAATTTTTTACAAAGTCTGGTATACAAAACGGGCACCCGATGTATTTGCACTAGTAGTTAATCTTGAGTGCAACGTTTGGCGGAAACGCTAACGCCGGAATAATTACTCTTTCAACTATTGCTATGTTGTGGAGTCAAGTTGGAAATGGCGTAGCTATTGGATTTATTAATTTTACTCCATTAAGTGGTTATTTTTATTGCGAAAGTTCACATTGCTGGCAATAGAGGCAGGGACGACTGATTTTTCGGTAGTGGTAAATTAATTTACCTTGAGTGACCCATTTGATATGTTCGCTGTTGCAACGCCTGTTAACGCTGATGTATTGGGTCAAGTATCAGCATCAGTAACCGATGTTCCAGAGCCGTCTACATTAGCAATATTTGCGTTAGGGCTGATGGGATTAATGACGAGGTCTTTAAAGAAAAAATCTTAATTTAGGTTTTAATCTTTGATTATAAAAGCGCTAATCGTCATGGTTAGCGCTTTTTTTAACCGTTATTTAATTGGTGTTAGTGATAAAAATCCGTAAACTTTTGTCAGCTGAAGTTATAATCAAATTAAAGGTCTTAACGCTCATTTTATTGGACACCGATGGTATTACGCTATTAATTGCTAACATTCATCTTTATGTGAGTATCAAAAAACTTTTTTGATACTCATCTAGTGCATTACAACGTATCGCTTTTTTGGCTTTAGTGATTGTTAAAGGTAGTGACTCTACTGTCTTATTTGTGCAAGAAACGCTAAACGAGAAAGTAGCATTGATGATTACTGACTAGGTTGAAAAAAATAGAGAAAATAAATAAAAATTAGCCATAAAAAAAGCCGCTAGGTTTATCTAGCGGCTTAATAATTAATAATTAATAATTAATAATTAATCATTAGTTTCAAGTTTTGATGTTGTTACTGCAATCGTATAGTCAGTAGCTACTGAAATATAACCATTAACGCGAAGCGTATAAAGTCCGCCGCTAGTTGGGCGAAAGTTAATTTCTTCTGGGTTATCTAAAGAAGCGCTGTTAGCGACAACTTCACCCGCTTCGTTAAGCAAGTCAAAATCTAAATCTGCAACACCTGACCAGGTTAACACAGCATTAAGCATAGAAACGTTGTCTGTCAGCTGTATATCATGGTCTGATACTTCCATATTTTCATATGATGGGCCAACTGAACCGGCAAAGTTACTGTCTGTTTTTATAATGACTGCAGCTGAGTCGACTAATTGACCGTCGAGTAAAATACCGTCAAATGAAACTGTACCGTTAACGCGTTTAAGACTTATGCTATGAACGCTATCGGTAGATAAATCTCTAAATGCAACGGTTTTAACTTGACGTTGAGGTGAATAATAATCTAATAAACCTTGGCTTTTACCATCAAGAAATAATTCGGCATGACCTTTTCTATTATTAGTTATATATTTTAATTGAACACTATCACCAATGAAATCAAAGCTAA
The DNA here is from genome assembly GCF_014077345.1 of Colwellia sp. BRX8-4. Lineage (NCBI taxonomy): Bacteria > Pseudomonadati > Pseudomonadota > Gammaproteobacteria > Alteromonadales > Colwelliaceae > Colwellia > Colwellia sp. BRX8-4. Next base: position 28,252 of record NZ_JACGVS010000014.1, on the reverse strand, counting down.
TTTGCGCGTTTCTACGTCGTGTTTGCTTAAAAGTGCCATCTGACGATAAGGTACTATTTTTTACAGCCCAACGTTTTTTGTAATTAATATTGTTATCAGTTTCAGAAACTTCAGACCAAACGCCTTGGCTTGACCAGCCAGTTTGTCCGTTGATAAAGTCTGCTCTTTCACCGGTAGTAACTCTGGCCAAATCTACAGCCGCTTTTACGTTAATATGACCCGCACCCACTTGATGAACTTTATAACCCGGCATTTCATCTGCGCTGTCTTTTAAAATTTGTTCAACTTGATCGGGTGATAACAGTGGATTCACTTCCAACAATAAACCGACCACACCAGCAACAAATGGTGTCGCCATTGACGTACCACTCATACTTGCGTAGTACAGGTGATATTCTGGATGTGCAGGGTCGATAATAGGACCTGCAGCGCCCAATGGCGTGTTAAGTGCTCGTGTTGATACAATCGCGCTACCTGGCGCAGTAATATCAGGTGTTTTAATCCAGTCACCTTCAACGCCTCGGCTTGAAAAATCAGCTAATTGACGGTCTGTTGTGCCAGCAGCAACGTTAATAACCCATGGGGCAATTGCATATTGATTAAGGGTATTGTCATCTGGGCCACTATTAGAAGCGGCAAATGTCACTACGATGCCTTTTTTGTAAGCTTGATAAGAAGCTTGATTGGTTGGATTATTTGGATCAAAGCTTGCGCCGTCACCTCCACCCCAACTGTTAGTTATTACATCTATGCTATAACGTTCGCTATTAGCAATTGCATAATCAAAGCCAGCAATAGCATAAAGAATTGAAATCGCTTCACCAGCTCCTAGACCCACCAAAGTTGCTTTTGGGGCGATGCCTGCCTGGTAAAAACTTCTACGTTCATCATCTCTTGATGCATCACCGCTACCGGCAACCGTGCCGCCAACATGTGTACCGTGTCCTGAACTCGTATCCGAATTTGGCACACCTTCTAAAAATAAGTTCTTACCACCAGCAAAATCAAGATCACCAGCAATTTTAACATTTTGGATAGTTTTTTCACCGAGTAATAAATCAGGGTGTGTTGCATCAACACCTGAATCTAGTACTGCAATCGTTGAACCTTCACCATAAACACCATAATCGTCATGTACTAGATGACCACTGGTAATTTCGCCAGAGTTATAGTTGTAATATTCTAAAGGCGCATCAAAATAAATACTCTTAACCCGTGAGTCTTTAGCTAAGCTATTGATTTGGCTTCGAGTTAAAGAAGTTCCTGCCATAGGTAATACTTTTAACGCTAAATAAGGAACGTTTAAAGTTGCCATAACATTATCGAGTTCATTGTAATGGTGAGTTGAAACAATCACTTTAGTACTTTGAACTAAAGTGGGTAATAACGTTTGTAATTTTGAGCCAATAAGCGCATCAGCATTAACATTAAATGTGGTCGCAGCAAGTACACTAACCGATAGTGCCAAAAGTGTCTTTTTCATTTTCTTATACCTTTTGAATGATTATAATTTTGAATGATTTTAATTTCATTAACTTAGCTACTGTGCATAATTTTTTTGAGCGTTATAATCGGGAAGAACCCCTAGGTCACTTTGATAAAACTACTTAGCAATGACTTTAACTGGCTTAAAGGGGAGTGATGAAATAATAATGGTGACTTATATATCGGTCAGGCTTGATAAAATTAATACCTACAAATTAATGAAAGTCATAATAATTCATTGAGTTAAAATGGGGCTTGTCGAATGAATAAATGCAGGGAACTACTTATGGAAATTTTCAAAAACTATGAGTTTAATCGTTAAGCTGTTTTATTACCTTGTTGTCGATTTGATTTCTTAGTTGATAAATGAACACAGCTACTTTTTTTATTTGGACATCGCTTGGTATATTTATTTTTTCTATTCTTATGGGGATTTTTACGTTTCGCTATAAAATCAATAGTTAATCCGTTACCTATTTGATAAATTCCAGAGTTAAATGCTTTAGTCTGTTGAATTAAAGGGAGTAACGAAAATTGTGATGTTGAACTAATAAATACACCTGTATTGGTATTAATTATTTTTATAATCAATACACTAATAATCATAACAGCAATTTTATTTCTCATGACTTTATTTCTTTTAACGTTTTATACCACCAATCTACTGTGTACTATTTAGTTTGACGCTATAATCCGGAAGAACCCCTAGCTGAGATTGATAAAATCACTTAGCCATATTTTGATTAACCTGCTGCTAATATCTTGCATGGGGTATACCATAAGCTAGCGTGGTAATTTTCAATTAAATCATTGGTTTCACTTTATGATTTTCACTAGGGTGAACCGCTTTATTTGGGTGATATATACCCTAATCAGTTTGGTTTTTTTAGGGAAACCCTCTAAACTTTCAAGTAAAGTAAACGTAGAGACACTTTAGATGATAATACGGTTAAGCGGTCTGGCTTTAGTCATTAATTTTTGTCAACGAGTTGGTTTGATATCATTATTTTTATTTGCTGGCATAAGCTCTGCTGAAACGAGCTTTGAAAAACAACCATCTATTTTTGAACTGTCACTAGCAGAGCTGTTAAACGTGAGGGTTGATGTTGCTTCTTATACTTCAGAACGGATTATTCAAACCCCTGCTATAGTTTCCCGCTATGATCAAAATGATTTAACCTTGATGGGTATTAAAAGCCTAAAAGATATGTTGTCGTTTATCCCTGGCTTTGTTCTCCAAGAAAACCGAGCGGGGGGCACGCCCGTAATGATCAGAGGTATAGTGGAAGCCTTTAACCAAAAAATCCTATTTTTAGTGGATGATGTTCCTTATTGGATGCCATCACATTCTGAAATACCGCTCTTAGGTATTCCCATCGAGGCTATTAGCCATGTCGAAGTTATAAGGGGACCTGGTGCTATTTATTATGGTACCAATGCTTCTGCTGGTGTTATTAAAATTGTCACTAAACAAAAAGCGAGCAACAGCCTAGCCGTAAATTATGACTCTAATCAAAAACTCAATGTTGGCGGTTATTACTTTCACGCTTTTAATGATGACTCTCATTTTTCATTAGGGGTTGAGTCTCAAAAAGATAACGGTTTTACCAGTTACTTCGAGGGCACGCCGCAACCCCCTTCATTTCCAAAGGGTACACCAGACTTTGATCATATTGTTATAACAGAAGAAATGACCTCTGTGCTAGCACGCTTTCGCTATTATAATTTTAATATCAACTTTCAAACGTTCGAATCAATGACCAATGATACTGACGAACCAACCCCTTTGAGCATCGCGACACAAAGAGAGCATAAGGGATATTTATTGCATATGGATAAAAGTTGGCAGTTTGCACACGCCAATCTGCAAGTTTACAGTGAATATAATCAATTTTACTTACAATTTGTCTCACGAAATGTACTTAGTTTGGGTAATGACGGAGGGTTTCGCTTTGATAATAATGGTGACGACAATACTCGTTGGCGTACTGGAGTTACTTTTGATTATCATTGGAATAATCATTTAACGCTAAATAGCGGTATGGAGTTTGAAAAACGTCGCATTGAAAATTACAATTTATATAGTGTCGCTACAAACCGCAATATATTAAGGTTAATTGAATCACAAGCAGTTGAAGAAAATGCATTATTTGGTCAAATAGATTACCAATACCAGCAATGGCGGTTTCTTATTGGCGGCCGCTACACGAATAACAGCAAAAGTGGTGATAGAGTCACTCCGCGAGTTTCAACGGTTTACCAAATTGATAATCATCAATCAATAAAACTGCTTTACTCGGTTGGTTTTAACTCACCTAACTTTACCCAATTGTTTATTAATATTCCTGGCACGATAGAAGGCAATCCTAATTTAAGAGCTGAACTTGTTAAAACTACCGATCTGGCTTATTCGTATGAAAAAGATAATACGTTGTTTGTTGCTAACGCTTATTTGTTGAAAGCAGATGATTTTATTCAAAGAGGTTTCAGTAACAATCTGGTCAGTTTTTTTAATTCAGGCAGTTTTGATCGAAGTGGTATTGAATTGGATTATCAACGTGTTTTAAAAAGCTACACGTTATTTGCTAATTTTTCTTATAGCCACTAAGGAAACAGGGAAATATCTGATGATAAATTAGCTGCAATTGTCCCCAGGTTTATCACAGCTTTTGGTCTATCATATCCTTGGGATACGCGACAAACTTTGGGATTTTCATTACGCACGATCAGCAAGCGAAATAAAGCGCAAGCCTCATATTTACTTAATGCGAATTATAATTATAAAACCGAGCGATATTCGTTGTTCTTTACAGTAAAAAACTTACTGGGGGAAAAGATTGTTTATCCAGATACTCAAAATTTTGTAGCAGAACACTTAATTGAAGGTGATAATAATATAAATCTGTCGTTATCACTAAAATATTTATTTTAGTGTACGACAACTCAGTTACAACTTATCTTGAATTTCAAATAAAAACTAAACAAACACTTTGTATTAAATCTGTTTGTTTAACCAAACTAATGCATCGTCTTCATTATCAAAATACTCTATATTTTGAACCGCTTTGGAGGGCACCCATTGTTGGTCAATACTTTTTATTACCTGCGAAGTAATAACGATAGCTTTTGCTACCATATTTTGACCATTGAGCCACTCATTAAACTTATTAGAGATATTAAATGCGTCTGGCGTAGCACCATCCAAGTTTGAAAGATCAACAAGTATCAGAAACTTATTTTGATTGAGCGACTTAATTATTGCTGATGTCTTTTGCGAGACTTCTTCAGCACCATACTCATTAAAAGATCCTTTCAACGTTATATGTATAATATTTTCTTTTAAAATTATTGTGTTATCACCATGCTCTATCGTCAATTTGGTACTCCAATAACATAACCATTTATTAGTCGTGTTTAGTTAATAGACTAAAGTCCTGCATTGTAACTGAATTATTGTAAATATCGCTGTTTATCTTTCATTAGACGATGGCACATTACATTTAAACGCTAAACGCTACTAATAATAAAATACAAACACCGATTAAAACGACTGACACATAGGTTGACTGCATATTCAGTGGCATGACTTCCTGAGGTGAGAGCTTTTTATTAATAAAAGATTTCAGTTGAGCCATTAAGCCTAGATCAATAGCTTTCTCTTGCTCAATATTTGCTATTAGCTTTTCGTTTGTTGAGAAAGGCTTATTTATCGCTATTAGCTTGAATGCATCGAGGCTGAAAATTACGCGTCCGTCTAGTTTAAAGGTCACCAGTAATTTATAGACAACAACGGCAAGAAATATCGGGATTAACGATGATATAAAGCTGTTTATGGTCACCAGTGATAATAAACTGGTTAAGGTGTACTTTTCATTAAGTAAATACCAAGGCGCTAACAGCACTAGTAGGGTGTTAACTAGGCAAACAACCAGTAATGGGTATTGAGGTTTACTGTCATGAGCGCTATTTTTCTGACCTTTATAGTAAGCCATATGGATAAAACGGCACATTAATAGTCCGGTAAATAATGCACTGACAATAATTGCATATTTTAAATAAGGTAAGTCACTCAACAAATTTTTGACTTCATTTTTAGCGAAAAAACCACTGGTAAAGGCTGCCCCAACCAAGGATAACGCAGGTAATATCATGGTGATATAAGTCATACCACGTAAATAGACTGGCGTATTACTTTGTTTATTTAATAGTGGCGTAATTCCCACAGATAAAAATAAAGCCGACTTAGCTAACCCGTGATGAATAGCATAAAAAATAATAGCCGTGGTCATTGCATCTCTAAGTGCTGGAAAGACTAATATCACACCAAAACAAGCAGATAATATGCCCATTTGGCTTACCGTAGAATAGGCAAGTACCGCTTTAGGATCCTTTTGACTCATGCCCTTTATTGCCGCATAAAAGGCGCCAAGGGCACCAATGGCAATAGTCAGTAAACCTAACTGAGAGAATGTGGCCAAATCATCTGCTTGAAAAGGGAAAAACTTAAGCCAACCAATCATACCGGCTTTTACCATAAAACCACTTAATAAGGCACTAGCGGGCACCGCAGCAACAGGGTGTGCAAGAGGTAACCAAGAATGGAAACCAAATAAGCCAATTTTTATACCAAAACCAACAATCAGCATCAGTCCCATAAATTGTAATAACGTTGGGCTAACAGTGTGTTGGGTTAAGTCCATATAATTGAGAATACAAAAAGCACTAAAAATAGCAACTTCACCGATAATGACCCACTTTATATAGACATTAGCGGCTGATATTGCGGCGGCTGTTTTATCTCTAATAATGAGCACATAAGACGACAAACTCATAAAAGTAAAAAAGGTCAAAAATCCAAACATGTCTGTGCTCAGTACTAAACCAAAACTACTGGCCATGGCGACACAAAATAACGCCATAAAGTTAGATTTATTATTACCCAAATGAGGATAAAATAAAGCATACGTTGAGCTTAGTAACCATAATAGCCCCGCCAGCAATAGAAAACCTTGGCTGAGCTTATCAAGTGAAAGTTCACTACCAAAAAATAAGAACGGTATGCTTTGAAAATAATATTCAGGTTGTAAGCCTAAATAAATAGCAGGAATGGCGCAAAGTGGCATTAAATAGGTAAGTTTGATAGCTTTGGGGCGTATGATAATTAATGCGGCTAATATCAAGGGTAATATAATAGACCAAACTAACCAGCTTGACATTTGCTGAGGTAAAATCGACGATTGCAAAAGAGTTGTTGTTTGATTAAACCCAATAGATTCAGAGGTTGCGATCAGCTTTGACCAGCTTAATGCACTGTATTGACTATTAGCGAATAATCCCGCCAAAATAGCAAAAGTTATGGTAACAACCGGTGGTAAAAGCATCATCCAATGTGCTTCTAGCGTTGGTTTGTTCTCTACATGGTTTTGATGCTCAGTATGTGGCTCTGCAGGTAATTCTGCGTGTTGGGTAGCATGTACCGGTGTGGATAATTGTCTTGGTAAACTGGCGTGCTCGGTATCTTGATTCTCTTGTGATGGAGCAAGGAACCATGCGCGATAAACCAAAGGTAAGAAATAAATTGCGTTTAATAAACTACTACCCGCTAGCACTGCTATTACCCAAGAATTACCTGTTTCAATAGCGCCAACACCAAGGTACCACTTAGAAACAAAGCCCGCGATTGGCGGTATACCAATCATGCCTAAAATTGCGATGGTAAAAGCAGTCATGGTGATCGGCATTTTTTTAGCAATGCCATTTAACTGGCTAACTTTATAAATGTGATGTGTTTCAGCCAGCAGACCAGCACAAAAGAACATAGTGATTTTCATTAGCCCTTGATGCACTAAATGCATAATAGCGCCAACGGCCGCAATAGGGCCGGCGAGTGCTATGCCTAGCGTTATATATGACACCTGACTAACCGTTGAATAAGCAAGACGCTTTTTTATATCATCTTGATAAATAGCCCTAACCGAACCATAAATAATGGTAAAACATGCAAAGACCAACAGGACTTGTAAAACACCTAAAGAACTTGCTAGGTCGACGCCATACACATCATAAACCACACGTATAATGCCAAAAGCTCCAGCTTTTACTACCGCTACAGCATGCAGTAATGAGCTAACCGGTGCGGGTGCTGCCATTGCACGAGGTAACCAACCATGCAGTGGAAATAAAGCCGCTTTAACGCCTAAACCTATCATCAGCATAACAAAAATAATAGTGATGGTGGTCGGGTCAATATTGGGGGTATTAAGTAAGATATCTGGCGTTGAAAAATCTAAAGCACCCGCGATAGACTTTAACCAGACAACCGCAACCATTAAGATAGCGCCACCGATCATCGTATAACGTAAATAGGTTTTACCAGATTTCAACGAATCGTCATTACCTTTATGAACAATTAATGGGTATGTCGCTAAGGTAAGGAGCTCATAAAAAATTAAAAAAGTAATTAAATTACCCGCTAAAGCGACTCCTAAGGTTGAAAAAACACAGAGACTGAAAAAGCCAAAGAATCGACTTTTGTGTTTCCCTTTCTTAAAGTAACCCACAGCATAAATAGTGGTAAAAAACCATAACACGCCCGATAGTGTCACAAAGGCTAAAGACAGAGCATCAGCTTTGAGTACTAAGTTAATATCAGGTAATAGCGGTAATCTTGTTTCAAATACAGCGCCTTGAGAAACGCCCAAGAGCATTATGCCAATTAAGATAATATTAATTGCCGCACTCGTTAAATTAACAGATGTTCTGAATTTTTCATTTTTCTCATCGATGACCATCATCAAAATGCCGGTACTAAAGGCAACGATTAAAATAATAAGCGGTAGCCAGTCGTTTAACATGCTAATTGTCCTTGAAGCTCATTTACAACATAAATCATTAGTAACTACCCGTAATTAGGTTAGTTAACCACATCGCATTTAAACCAATAATGATGGTAATAACAGAGAGTCCAACTGCACCTAAAAGCTTACTTTCACTGATAGCTAAAACGGTAAGTGAGTTTTCCTGAGTCGGTGTGGTAAACGCCAAATTGAGTACTCTAAATAGATAAGCACTCGCTAATAGGCCGCCAATAAAGAGGGTTAATACCCACCACCATTGTTGAGCTTCTACGGCATTATTCAATAATAACCATTTAGCAATAAAACCTCCGCTTGGCGGCAGCCCAATTAAACTAGCACTGGTTACCGCAAAAACAAAAATACTAATGGGGAGCTGTGATGCTATGCCTTGCAGTTGTGATAATTGATCATGCCCCATCGCTTTTTGAATAACGCCGGCGGCTAAAAACATCGCGGCTTTTGCACAGCCATGGGCAACAATAAAGTAAATGACTGCAGTTCGTGCTAAATCAGGCGTGGTAAACATTAACGGAAATGCAAGAAATAAATAACCAATTTGTGCAACAGTAGAGTAGGCAATTAATTGCTTTAATCTGGGTGAAGTAAAAGCCCGATATGAGCCATAAATGACCGCCATGGCGCCAAATATACCCATTATAGTCACCGCCGTAAATGTAACCACTGGCGCGAGAATTTTAAACCAAAAGGTAAAAAGGATAAAAAATGCGGCTTTAACCACTAAAGCAGACAACATTGCACTTACTGGCGCAGAAGCATTGGAATGGGCTGAAGGTAGCCAAAAGTGTAATGGAAATAAAGCGCATTTCATCATCATACCCAAGGTAATAAGGGCTAACGCTAACTGCATACTGCTATTACTTTCAACTAAATTAGCAACCAGTTGATTGTCGAGAACGCCATAAGTACGATAAATAATAGCCACACCCAATAAATACATTAACGAACCAAACAGGCCAACTAATAGGTATTGAAATGATGCTTGTAGTGCTTGTTGCGTGCCTTGAATAGCAATTAAACTTACTGCAGAAAGCCCCAAGAGCTCGAGCATAATATAAGTATTAAAAATATCAGACGAGATAAAAATACCATTTAAGGCGGTGATTAAAAACCACCATAAAGGCCAGAAGCGGACTTCTTTTTCGTTATCATCAAAATATTGTGTGCTGTAAAATGTGATAGCTAAACCTATTGTCGAGGTCATTAACAGCATAATGGCGCTAAATTCGTTAATCGATAATCTTATGCCTAGTGGCGGCTGCCAGCCACCAATAATTAACTCAATGGCTACGGCTTGTTGTAAAACATAACCCGCTTGTAGAGCACAGATAACCACTAACGTTATCGAGCTAATAACACTGATTAGCCGGCTTAATTTCGTATTACCTGCCACAAAGCAAATAATAGCAATAACCATAGGGAGTATCATTAATGCCGGTAATGAAAAAGTTGTAATGAAATTATTAATCAAATTAACCTCGACCTTGAGTATCATTGCTACTATTTTCATAGACCGACTCTGATTGTGTAGCCGCTTCTTCTTTTTGTACTAATCGCGCAAACTTGGCTATTTTAGAGGCTAAGTTAAGACCTAAAGCGGTACCAGCTGCAGCAACTATTATTCCTGTTAACACCATGGCATGAGGAACAGGGTCAATAGCATTAGGGTAGGTATGCGCAATAGCAAGTAGCAACATAAAAATAGCAATTCCAATGACATTTAGGCCCAATAATTTACGAATAAAGTCGCTATTCAATAAAAATCCTAGCAAGCCAATAGCGAACAATAAAATTGAGCAAAGGGTGTATAAATTAGTTTGGGATAATTCCATTACGCATGCCCTTTGTTAATCGATTCAAAACAAAGAAATAATATTAAGGCAATCGCGAAAGTTGCAAAAAATTCGATCACTAAAATACTGGCACCGGCTAACTCAACAGGAAACGTGAGAAAAGCATGGGACTGCAAATAAAGAAGTAGTATTACAGCAATAAAAGCGATGAGCCCTAACGACATTAACAAGCGATAGCGTAGTTTAGTAAAATCGATAACTTGTACGTTTGCTAATGATAATAAAACTATACAGCCAGCTAGCAAAGCCGAAGCTTGAAAAGCGCCACCGGGCTTTGTTGAACCAATCCACAGTAAATAACCGGCCATAATAATGGTTAAGGGGATAAATACCTTGGCGATCAGTAAGACTTGCGATTCTTCCTGAAGGGTAAAGGTCAAAACAGGGGTATCTAATATGTAGGGTAACACGGCTATCGCCACCACTAAAAAAACAGCAAATTCAATAAAAGTATCGTAAGCACGATAATTTAACAGCACAGCGGTAACGATATTCGTTACACCCGTTTTATCAAGCGAATTTAACGCTAACGCTTGTAGTTCATTGCCATGTGGTGCCTGGTTAAATAAAGCAAAAATGAAAAATGCAGTAAACAGGGTGACTAAAATAATAATGAGCGTTTTTTCAATAACATCACTATTTTTTGCTAAAAATTTTATCAAAAATCACCTCGACCCTTCTTATCTGTGGGCTTATCTATTGATAGTTTGCGCCATGACGCTAGCAACATTGCTCCCGTTAAACCTGCGCCAATGGCTGCTTCAGCGATCGCAACATCAATGGCATTCAACTGGATCCAGCAAAGGGTGATCACCAGTCCAAGACTAATAAATAATACAATGGCGGTGAACGACTGTTTGACTAAGAACATTGAACCGGCAATAACTAAAACGCAAAGACACAATAAGATATCAATCCATAATTCACTATTCATTTGTTATTGTTCCCGTTGTTGTGCTGATTACCATCATGTTCCACCATTTGTCTTCTGCGTTCATGGCGGGCCACTAAATGACAGCTCGTCGCACTTGTCAGTAATAATAATGCCCATACCAAGATGACTTTTATTGCCATAGAAGCACTATTAACTTGTGGTAGTAACCCTAAGGTGATTAAACCTACGCCTAAATTATCAGATTTAGTCAGAGCATGTAGGCGACAAAATACGTCAGGAAAGCGTAATAGTCCTATCGTCCCAGCGATAAAAAATAGGCATCCTAATGACAACATTATGATGGTAAATATATTAGCTATCATGTTTATGATTCTCTGATGGGCTAACGTTGTCGATCGGCTGCTCTGCTAACTTTAAAAAGGCAATGACGGTAATCGATGCTAATAAGGTAAAAACTAAAGCAACGTTAGTGATAACTTCGTTATTTTGTAATACCGAAAAAACAAGAACGATTGTTGTGCCTATAGTGCCAAATAATTGTGCCGCTAACATACGGTTGGCGTTATCAGGGCCAATTAATACTCTGAGCAGCCCAACGATTAAGCAGATTAACAAAATGATAACCACGAAAGTGTAAAAAAAAGTCATTACTTACTCGCTATTTTCGTCGATGAATAATTTTCTTGTGGAGAAATATCTAAATGATAAAGCTCACAAATAGCGAGTTCACATTGATATATATCTTCTAATGAACTGCTGGTAACTGTTAGCACATGAACCAGTACACGGGTAGGCTCTCTAATAACACTTACCGAACCTGGCAATAAGCTAACCACGTTCATAAATAAGTTCATTGGGGAACCAGCCGGTAAATGCTTAATTGAATAGTGAATAAATTCAGGCTGTAATTTCATGTCAACAGAGAATACTCGCACTGCTGTGTCGGTTCCGCCTTTTATCGATTGATAAATGAAAAACCAAATGAATTTAGGTACTTTAGCAATGTTGATGTAAAAAGTGCGATTAGCACTGTCGGTTTTTTCTGACAATTTGGCAGATACAAAAATGCTCATGGGGATAAAAACAACACCAACAAGCAATGAAGCAAAATCACCATCAGTAAGTAAAAACCAAAAGCCGGATAATAACAGGCTGGATATGAAGTAAAACAAGATTTAAGGCTTAATATTTTTATTGATCATAATATTCACAATTATAGAAGTTAACGTCAACAAAGCCTACAAAAAACTGTCATCTTTTTGGTATTTTAAAGATATAATATAGAAAATACTTTTGTTGGATATCTTCAGGCAAATTAATGAATTATATAATGATGATTGCAGGACTGTTGATGTTAATCATTGGCGGTGAACTTCTGATACGTGGAGCCATGTCTGCGGCGAACAAACTTAACGTTTCTCCCTTTTTAAGTGGTTTAGTCATTGTTGGTTTTGGCACCTCCATGCCAGAATTAATCGTTTCAGTAAATGCCATAATGAATAACAATTCAGCTGTGGCATTAGGGAACATCATGGGGAGTAATATAGGTAATATTGGTCTTATTATTGGTACTTGTGGATTAATAGCCCCTTTGGCGTTTAAACAGTCTGCCCTTAAACGTGATGCGATAGTGATGCTAGGTGCTGTTTCTTTACTGATTTTAATAGGGCTAACCGGTTCTTTCTCTATTATTTCTGGTGTGGCGATGATTAGTGCGCTTTTGGCTTATTTAGGTTTCACCATTTACAAAGAGAAAAATCATAATACGGCTTCGCATAAACTCCACCAAGCTGAAGGAAAAGAACTACACACTAAACCTCACAAAACTTGGCTGGTGATATTATCGATTGCATTCGGTTTAGGTTTTCTTATGCTAGGCGCACAATGGTTTGTTACTGGAGCAACGATTATTGCCAAAGCCTTAGGAGTATCTGACGCGCTTATAGGGCTCACTTTAGTTGCTATAGGGACATCACTGCCCGAATTTACTATTTCGGTAATGGCGGTATTAAGAAAACACATGGATGTAGCTGTTGCAAATGTTGTTGGCAGTAACATTTTTAATATTCTGGGTATTCTTGGTGTTTCTTCTTTAATTTCACCCATTTCGTTCCAAGGAAGATTTGCCGAGTTTGATCAGTGGGCTTTATTATTTATTACGTTGGTATTGACTGTGTTCTTATTGTTTGGTCATTCAATAGGCAAACTAAAATCAATCTTTTTACTCTTGTTTTATGTTGCTTATGTTTCGCTTGGGTATCTCTATTTCAATTAGTTACAAGCACGGATAAAAAAATACCTGGTTGCTAGATGAGCAAACAGGTATTTTATTGGATTATTGCAGCGCAATAGAAAATTATTCTTCACCCATAGCTTCAATTTCATCAGGTGTAATACTAGCAGCATGATGGCCTTTGGGGCCTGCATTTAGTTCATAATCAACGTCTTGACCAGCTTTTAATGTACGGTATCCTTCCATTTGGATTGTTGAATAATGCGCGAAAATATCTTCACCACCATCCTCTGGACGAATAAAACCAAACCCTTTTGCATTATTAAACCACTTCACTGTCCCGTGAGCCATACTTCAACTTCCTTCTACATCGGTAATTAGGTATGCTTGCATAAAAGCATTAACATAAATGTATTAATGATTAAAAAATAATCACTAAAGTAAACAGTAGACAAGTTATATAAATAATCAAGTTAATTTTATCAGTTAATTGAATATTTATTTTTTTAAATGTTAAAGCAAAATCACTAGGTACAGACTAATATAAAATTATGAGCAAGTGGAAAGAGTTACTAGATAATCAAGAAGTCCTTGAAGACGAACTTGTAGAGCAATTTGAAAAGCCCCCTATGTATACTGTTGTGTTACTTAACGATGATTATACGCCGATGGATTTTGTCATAGATGTGCTGTGTCGATTTTTTAATATGAACTCAGATAAGGCGACCGACGTAATGTTAGAGATTCATTATAAAGGAAAGGGGCGATGCGGTACTTTTACTGCTGAAATAGCAGAAACAAAAGTTGAACAAGTTAATCAATACGCATTAGAAAATGAGCACCCATTGCAATGTACAATGGAAAAAGCGTGAATTCGCATGGTTTAAAGTGGAGTAGTCTATGCTGAACAAAGATTTAGAAATATCATTAAATATGGCTTTCCGTCAAGCCAAGGACTCCCGTCATGAATTTATGACGGTTGAGCATTTATTATTAGCTTTATTAGATAACCCTTCATCAATCGAAGCGCTTAAAGCCTGTGCTGCCGATATGGGAAAAATACGTAAAGAGTTATTAGATTTTATAGCAGAAACAACGCCAGTGATCCCAGAAGGGGAAATTGAACGTGAAACTCAACCAACGTTAGGTTTTCAGCGTGTGTTACAACGAGCTGTTTTTCATGTGCAATCTTCTGGAAAAAGTGAAGTTAACGGTTCCAACGTACTGGTTGCTATTTTCAGTGAACAAGAATCTCAAGCGGCTTATTTTCTGAAAAAATCAGACATTAGCCGTTTAGACATTGTAAATTTCATTTCTCATGGAATTTCTAAAATAGAACATACGGATTCTCCACAATCTAACGAAGAAGCTCACGTTGAAGAACCCCGTACTATTGAAAACTTTGCTACTAATCTTAACGAAGAAGCGAGAAAAGGGAATATTGACCCGCTAATTGGTCGCGATAGCGAATTAGAACGAACTTTACAGGTGCTAAGTCGTCGTCGTAAGAATAACCCTTTATTTGTTGGTGAAGCAGGGGTGGGTAAAACGGCTATTGCCGAAGGACTTGCCAATTTAGTTATTTCTGACGATGTACCTGAATTCTTAGCTGAAACCACTATTTACTCGCTTGATATGGGCGCTTTATTAGCGGGCACCAAATACCGTGGTGATTTTGAAAAACGTTTTAAAGGCTTATTAAAAGAGTTAGAAGAAGAGGGCAATGCCATTCTATTTATCGATGAAATTCATACGATAATTGGTGCTGGTGCTGCTTCAGGTGGCATGATGGATGCTTCTAATTTAATAAAACCATTATTATCATCAGGAAAACTTCGTTGCATGGGTTCAACGACCTACCAAGAATACCAAAGTGTTTTTGAAAAAGATCGCGCATTAGCGCGCCGTTTTCAAAAAATAGATGTTGTTGAGCCAAGTGTTGATGACACCACTAAAATATTGCATGGTTTAAAAGAAAAATACGAATCACATCACGGTATTCGTTATACCAATAAAGCCTTGCGTGCAGCTGCACAATTGTCGGCTAAATATATCAATGAGCGTTTTCTTCCCGATAAAGCCATTGATGTTATTGATGAAGCGGGTGCAAAACAACAATTAGTTGCTGCTTCGAAGCGTAAAAAAGTAATTAACGACAGTGATATAGAATCTATTGTTGCCAAAATGGCGAGGATCCCTGAAAAGTCAGTTTCATCATCAGAAAAAGACAGTCTTAAGACATTAGACCGTAACTTGAAAATGGTTGTTTTTGGACAAGACCACGCTATTGATGAACTGACTTCAGTAATTCGCTTATCTCGTGCTGGTTTAGGTAATGAACACAAACCTGTTGGTTCGTTCTTATTTGCTGGGCCAACTGGGGTGGGTAAAACAGAAGTAACACAACAATTAGCTAAATCTTTAGGTGTCGAACTATTACGCTACGACATGTCAGAGTACATGGAGAAACATGCGGTAAGCCGTTTAATAGGTGCTCCTCCAGGTTATGTTGGTTATGAGCAAGGCGGTTTATTAACGGATGCAGTAATCAAGCATCCTCATTCTGTGGTCTTGTTAGATGAAATTGAAAAAGCGCATGAAGATGTTTATAACATTTTATTGCAGGTAATGGACCACGGAACATTAACCGATAATAACGGTCGTAAAGCTGATTTTAGAAATATTGTTTTAGTGTTAACAACCAATGCGGGAGCTCATGAAATAACTCGCCAATCTATTGGTTTTAAACAACAAGATCAGTCAATTGATGCAATGGGTGAAATTAATAAAACCTTCTCACCTGAATTTAGAAATCGTTTAGACAATATTGTCTGGTTCAACCATTTAGATGAAGTTGTTATTCAACAAGTGGTTGATAAATTTATTGTTGAACTACAGGCACTACTTGATCAAAAAGGCGTTTCATTAGAATTAACGAAAGACGCTAGAAAATGGTTGGCTGTTAACGGTTATGATAAATCGATGGGCGCTCGACCTATGTCACGTCTAATACAAGAGCACTTAAAGAAACCATTAGCTAATGAATTATTGTTTGGTGATCTAACACACGGTGGCGTGGCGAAAGTTGGTGTCAAAAAAGATAAATTAGTACTCAGTTATATTCAAAAGAAAGAATTGGTTGAGCATTAGCAGCAAACAGAGCTAACCAAACACTTTACGTTACGGTGTTTGGTTTGGTTTCACTTAGATAAATTTTGCTGAATATAAAAAAGCCGCAGGGGAGTTATCCTCAGCGGCTTTTTTTATTTAAGCGTTGAAATATGCTTTATAGATAAATTTAACGTTGAGTTGAACGTTTAGCTTGAACGTTTAGCTTGAACAGCCGCCGATAACTCATCTAACAAACTGACACTGGTGTCTAAGTTAATACAGGCATCAGTGATACTTTGTCCGTAGGTGAGTTTGTTAACATCAACCACTTTTTGATTACCCTCAACTAAGAAGCTTTCAACCATTACACCAAATATAGCGTTGTCGCCTTGCTCCATTTGAGCTCTTAAAGAGCGAGCAACGTCAATTTGTTTCTTATGGTCTTTAAAACTATTGCCATGGCTACAATCGATCATAATACGATTATCTAAGCCAGCTTTAGCCAATACTTCACCGGTCTTACTAATGTTTTCTGCGTGATAGTTCGGCTCTTTACCGCCACGTAAAATAACATGAGCAAATGGGTTACCATGCGTTTGATAAATACACATTTGACCACTTTTATTGGGTGAGTATAAAACATGAGGCACACTTGAGGCGTTGATGGCGTCAACAGCAATCTGTACATTACCGTCAGTGCCATTTTTAAAACCTACCGGACATGAAAGTGCTGAAGCTAATTCTCGGTGAACTTGGCTTTCAGTTGTTCTAGCACCAATAGCTCCCCAGCTTATTAAATCTGAAATATATTGGCCGGTCACCATATCTAAAAATTCAGTACCTGCAGGTAAACCGAGTTTATTAATATCCATTAATAACGATCGAGCCAGGTTTAAGCCTTTGGCTACATGAAAAGATTTATCTAAATCAGGGTCACTGATCAAACCTTTCCAGCCAACCGTTGTACGAGGCTTTTCAAAATAAACACGCATGACAATCAATAAATCATCTCGGTACTTATCATGTAATACTTTAAGTTTCTCTGCGTAATCAACAGCAGCAGTGGTGTCGTGAATTGAACACGGGCCAATAATGACCAGTAAACGGTCGTCGTCACCGGTGATAATCGCTTCAATGTCTTTTCTGCTTTGGATGATAAAACTCGCTGTTTCATCATCTAGTGGGATTTGCTGTGCTAATTCTTCAGGAGAAACAAGGTTTTCAATTAGCGTGGTTCTAAATTCATCCGTTTTAATAGTCATGGTAATCTAATTTTTTTATTTGAAGGCGTTAATGCGCAATAAAAAAGCCAGCGCAATATAATTTATCGCGCTAACATAACCAAATTAGCGGCTTATGTGAAATGCTTTCTGTATTTTCAAAGATTAATTTGAACTAAGTTAATATTTATAGCGTTGTAAGCCTGTTTCATTGAGGATTTTTGCTGATATTTCTTCTACTGAAAACTTTGTGCTGTTAAGGAAGGGAATTTTTTCTTTTTTATACAGTTTCTCCACTTCTCTAACTTCCATTCGACACTGTCGTGCTGATGAATATTTACTGTTCGCTAATCTTTCACCGCGAATATCAATTAAGCGTTGTGCGTCGATAGTTAAGCCAAACAGTTTCTTTTTATGAGGTTTTAAAAAGTCAGGTAAAGTCAGGTCGTCCATATCATCATCAGTAAAAGGATAGTTCGCTGCTTTGATACCATATTGTAGTGCGAGGTATAACGAGGTTGGTGTTTTACCCGAGCGCGATACACCCACGAGAATAACGTCGGCATGCTCATAATTGGTAACATTTGAACCATCATCATTGGCCAGTGAATAATTAACCGCATCAATACGATAATCATAACTATTTTCGTGAATACTGTGCGTGCGATGAGCGGTAGGCTTGGCGTCTAGTTGCAGTTCTTTCTCAAGTGGCGCGACAAAATGCTCTAGGAAGTTATAAATAACGCCATCACAACTATCAATAATTTTTCTAATGTCGTTATTAACAAAGGTATGAAAAACTAACGGTGGCATACCGGTACGTTTAGCGGCCTTATTAATTTTTATTTTTGCCGCTTCTGCTTTTTCAACAGTTTCAACAAATGAAATAGTGTCGTGATCAAATTCCATTGGGAAAAGTGATAGCAAAGCATGACCAAAAACCTCTGATGTAATGGCTGTGCCATCAGAAATATAAAAAGCAGCGCGCATTTAAAAACCTCTTTATTATTTTTAATACCCAACCAATAAAATTAGCTAAGTTTTTTATAGTTAAAATAAATGACTACTGCCAGATAAAATTAATAAGTAGGATAATGACTTAATAAATTTTATGCAGGGTATTTACCCATTTTTCTGATGAAAACTAGGCCATTAAATTAATCAAATGGGTATAACTGTAACTTATACTGAAATGTTTCAAATAACATTTCAGTTTATAAAGTTCGCAGTGTAAAATGTCTTAAGCTATAAATATACTGATATAACTCATAAATCTATTTATTTTTGTTTCTTTTTTTTTGGAGAAGATGTCGTGCAAGAAAATGTACTTTGGTATGAAGTTTTAGGAATGAATGATGTTGACCGCGTTGGCGGAAAAAATGCATCACTTGGTGAAATGATCTCAAACCTTTCAAACGTAGGCGTGCAAGTCCCAGGTGGTTTTGCTACGACTTCCTACGCATTTAATGAATTCTTAGAACAAAGTGGCATCAACGACAAAATATATCAGTTGCTTGATAATTTAGATGTTGATGACCTAGCCGCATTATCAAAATCAGGTGAAACAATCCGTAATTGGATCATAGAAACACCATTTCTACCTGAAATGCAGCAAGATATAGCAAAAGCCTACACCACCTTAGCCGATGGTTTTGCTGACGATGCTTCATTTGCTGTTCGTTCTTCAGCAACGGCAGAAGATATGCCCGATGCTTCTTTTGCGGGACAACAAGAAACTTTCTTAAACGTACGTGGTTTTGACGCTGTGATGATAGCGATCAAACATGTTTACGCTTCTTTATTTAACGACCGTGCCATTTCTTACCGTGTTCATCAAGGTTATGACCATCGTGGTGTTGCTTTGTCTGCTGGCATTCAGCGTATGGTACGTAGTGATATTGCTTCAAGCGGTGTGATGTTCTCTATTGATACTGAGTCTGGCTTTGAAGACGTAGTCTTTATTACCTCAAGTTACGGTTTAGGTGAAATGGTGGTGCAGGGCGCAGTTAACCCTGATGAATTTTATGTTCATAAACCTACACTTGCTAAAGGTAGACCGTCGGTTGTTCGTCGTAATATCGGTAGTAAAGCCATAAAAATGATTTACACCACAGATCAAAGTCATGGCAAACAAGTTGAAATTGTTGATATTGAAGAAAAGTTGTCTAATCAATTTTCATTAACCGATGATGAAGTTCAAGAACTTGCCAAACAAGCCGTTATTATTGAAAAGCATTATCAACGTCCAATGGATATTGAATGGGCTAAAGATGGCTTAGACGGTAAGCTTTACATCGTTCAGGCGCGCCCTGAAACAGTTCGTAGCCGTGAAAGCGCTAATGTCATGGAACAGTTTCAATTACAAACAACCGCTGATGTTATTTGTGAAGGTCGCTCAATAGGTCACAAAATTGGTAGTGGTGAAGCAAAGGTTTTAGCTTCACTGGCTGAAATGGACAAAATTAAGCCCGGTGATGTTTTAGTCACCGACATGACCGACCCTGATTGGGAGCCTATTATGAAGCGTGCTTCTGCGATTGTTACTAATCGTGGTGGTAGAACTTGTCATGCTGCAATTATTGCTCGTGAAATGGGTATTCCTGCGGTTGTTGGTTGTGGTGATGCGACAAAACGTATTGCTAATGGCGATGATATTACCGTTTCTTGTGCTGAAGGTGATACTGGTTTTATCTACAAAGGTAAACTTGATTTTACTGTAACCACTTCTCAAGTTGATTCAATGCCAGAAGTTCCATTAAAAATAATGATGAATGTTGGTAACCCAGACCGAGCCTTTGGTTTTGCTCGTTTACCTCATGCGGGTATTGGTTTAGCGCGTTTAGAATTCATTATTAATAAGATGATTGGCATTCATCCAAAAGCGTTGTTAAATTTTGATGAGCAATCTGACGATTTAAAAGATGAAATTAACGATATTATCGTTGGTTATGCTAGCCCAGTTGAATTTTATATTGCTAAGCTCACCGAAGGCATTGCAACCTTAGCGTCAGCGTATTCGCCTGAGAAAGTAATCGTTAGAATGTCTGATTTCAAATCAAACGAATATGCTAACTTAGTTGGCGGCGACGTGTTTGAACCGGAAGAAGAAAATCCAATGATTGGCTATCGCGGCGCAGCACGTTATATCTCTAAAGATTTCCGTGAATGTTTTGCACTTGAGTGTGAAGCGATTAAACGCGTGCGAAACGACATGGATTTTACCAACGTTGAAATCATGATCCCATTTGTTCGTACGGTAGAAGAAGCCGAGCAAGTTATTGAAATACTCGCTGAAAATGGTCTGAAACGTGGTGAAAATGGTTTGCGCGTTATTATGATGTGTGAATTACCGTCGAACTGTCTGTTAGCCGATCAATTTCTAGATCATTTTGACGGATTTTCTATCGGTTCAAACGATTTAACGCAATTAACACTAGGTTTAGACCGTGACTCTGGTTTAATCGCTCATTTATTTGATGAACGCAATCCAGCCATTAAAGCCTTATTGTCGATGGCGATTAAAGCTTGTAAAGCGCGTGGTAAATATGTCGGTATTTGTGGCCAAGGCCCGTCAGATCACCCTGATTTTGCCGCATGGTTGGTTGAAGAAGGTATCGACAGTGTTTCGCTTAATCCAGATACGGTATTAGCGACTTGGTTGTATATTGCTGAAAACCACAAGAATAAATAATCGTATAGCGTGGTTTATCGATTAATAATGTGAGGTCATAGCCTCACTGGCAATATAATAAACAAAGGCTAGGTTCTTTTTACTATAAGTTTAGTTAAAAAGTTCTTAGCCTTTTTGCACTCTTCAACAAAACTTGAGTCATAATTCAAAACTGACGTGATATACTTAGCTTAACCTTAAATCGTTAATATGTTTTTCGTCTATGTCTCAGAGCTTACCTTCATTAGAACACCAAGAACTTATCGCTCCACTGTATCAAAAGTTTTCTCAGGAGCTTGGTAACAGTCAATATAGCGGTGAAATTAATTGCCAATATAGTGCTCGGCTAGCGGTTGCTACCGACAACAGCATTTATCAACAATTACCACAATTGGTTTTACATCCTCGAAGTAAGCAAGACGTACAATTGATCAGTCAATTGTCTTCAACGCCAAAGTATCAAAGTATTAAGTTTAGTGCGCGTGGCGGTGGAACTGGCACCAATGGACAAAGCTTAACGCCAGGCATTGTCGTTGACTTGTCAAAATATATGAACCGTATTTTAGAAATTAATATTGAAGAAAACTGGATACGTGTTGAAGCGGGCGTCATCAAAGATCAATTAAATGATTATTTACGTCCACACGGTTTTTTCTTTTCTCCAGATTTATCAACCAGTAGTCGTGCAACCATTGGTGGCATGATTAATACTGATGCTTCCGGACAAGGCTCTCTGGTCTATGGCAAAACCTCTAATCATGTTTTAGCCCTAGAATCGGTTTTAGCCAATGGTGACTTTCTGTCAACATCTCCGATGTCCATTGAGGAAGCGGAAGAACTCGCGCAACAAAATAGCAGTTACGGCCATATTGTTAAACAAGTACTGGCCTCATGTCGTGATAACCGAGCCTTGATTTTAGAAAAATTTCCCCGTTTAAATCGTTTTTTAACGGGTTATGATCTAGAAAATGTTTTTAATGATGATTTAAGCCAAGTTGATATTTCTCGTCTGATCACAGGTTCAGAAGGTTCGTTAGCCTTTGTTTGTGAGGCAAAACTCAACTTAACGCCAATTTTAAAAGCTAAAACACTGATTGTAATTAAATATGACAGTTTTGATTCTGCGCTGCGCCATTCACCGGCACTCGTTGAAGCTAAAGCGACTTCAGTTGAAACCATTGATTCAAAAGTCTTAAATTTAGCCAAACAAGATATTGTCTGGCATTCGGTGCGTGATTTAATCACCGATGTTGACAGTAAAGTCATGGACGGTATTAATATTGTTGAGTACAACGGCACCAGTATTGAAGCTTTAGCCGATCAGGTAGCACAATTAACAGCACGTTTAGATAGCGACATTAGCAATAACACCGGTGTTATTGGCTATCAAGTGACCACTGATTTAAGCAGTATCAATAAACTTTATGGTATGCGAAAAAAAGCCGTTGGCTTGTTAGGCAACACAGCAGGTAGTCAAAAACCATTAGCTTTTGCCGAAGATACGGCCGTGCCACCCGAAAACTTAGCGGATTACATTGTTGAGTTTCGCGCATTACTCGATAGTTATGGTTTGCACTACGGCATGTTTGGTCATGTTGATGCGGGCGTTTTACATGTTCGTCCAGCACTCGATATGTGCGATCCTGAACAAGAAAAGTTGCTCCGCGAAATCTCTGATAAAGTGGTAACGTTAACCGCTAAATATGGTGGTTTAATGTGGGGTGAACATGGCAAAGGTTATCGCAGCGAATACAGTCCAAAATTTTTCGGTGAGCATTTATTTACTGAACTAAGAAAAATAAAAAGTGCTTTCGACCCGCATAATAAAATGAATCCAGGTAAAATTTGTACGCCACTTGAATCGAGTGAAAAACTAGTCTCGGTTGACGACACTAAACGGGGTTTCTATGACCGGCAAATACCTATAACGGTAAAAGATTCATTTAGTTCAGCGCTCGACTGTAATGGCAATGGCTTGTGTTTCAATTATGATGTAGACAGCCCAATGTGTCCTTCAAGCAAGGTAACGCGTGACCGAAGACATTCACCAAAAGGTAGAGCAGGCTTGATGCGTGAGTGGTTACGTCTTTTAGAAGCTAAGGGTGTCGACATTCTTAGTTTAGAAGAAAACATTCAGCATTGGTCTGTAAAACGTTTATTAGATAAGATAAAAAATCGTTTTTCAGCACATCAAAAAGAAGATTTTTCTCACGAAGTGATGGAATCGATGCAAGGTTGTTTAGCCTGTAAAGCTTGTGCGAGTCAATGCCCTGTAAAAGTAGATGTTCCAGATTTTAGAGCGCGCTTTGTTAACTTATATCATTCAAGATACTTCCGTCCGTTAAAAGATCACTTAGTCGCTAATGTAGAAACATTAACGCCATTAATGGCCAAATCTCCGAAATTAATTAATTCGGTATTATCCCATAAATGGTACGACAAATTTTCACGAGCAACGATTGGTTATATTGATACTCCGATACTTTCTGTACCGACCTTAGCAAAGCAAGTCAGAGAAAAAAATTATCAATCCTTTGATCTTGCTTATTTACAAGGGCTCAATAAAGAGCAACAAGCGAGTCATGTGCTGATCGTTCAAGACCCGTTTACTTCTTTTTATGATGCTAACGTCGTTGAAGCTATGATGGCATTAATTGAAAAGTTAGGTTTTACCCCAATATTATTACCGTTTAAACCTAATGGTAAACCGCAGCACGTAAAAGGATTTTTAGCTAAATTTGCAAAGACAGCTAAAAATACCGCTGAATTTTTAAACGAACTTCATCAGTTAAATATACCTATGGTCGGTTTAGATGCTTCATTAACGCTTTGCTATCGCGACGAATATAAACAAACGCTTGGTGATAAGCGTGGCGATTTTCACGTGCTGTTAGCCCATGAATGGTTATTAACGGTTATAGAACATCAGAATACTAAAATAGCACTTTCATCACTAACGGGTGATAAACAAGTAGCGCCTTATAAATTATTTGCGCATTGTACTGAGAAAACGGCATTAGCCGGTAGTGAAGGGCAATGGCGTGAGATATTCAAGTTATTTGGTTTGACACTTGAAAACGTCTCTGTGGGCTGTTGTGGTATGGCTGGTACTTACGGACATGAGCAAGTAAATTTTGAAAACTCGAAAATGTTATTTGAAATGAGTTGGCAAGATAAGTTAGCTAAATTAGAGGCTAAACAAGTCTTAGTGACTGGCTACTCCTGTAGAAGCCAAACAAAGCGTTTAGGAAACATGCAGACTCGTCATCCTGTGGAAGCGTTATTATCAGCTTTTGAGTAAATGTTTTCATCGACTAAAGTTATGATAAAGAGAGTCGATATAGTTTGTGACAAATGTTGTACTTGTTCTAACTTGCTATCTGCATAGCTAAAACGTGAGAGGCTTTATGTCATTATCATTGAATAATATTGAAAGCGTGCAAACAGATATAACTACAGGTTATGCATTAAAAACCGCAGCCTTATCTAAAAGTCAGCAAGAGCTTGAAGGTGAAATGGCGCTAAAGCTTATCGCCTCGGCTGGCAGTGTTGACTCCGTGGTATTACCAACATCAGGTAGCAGTGGTTTCACTATCAATATTAAAGTTTAATATTGATAGTCGGAGAGTAAAACGTTTAAATACAGCGTGCTGGTTTGGGTAAACCAGCATACTTTGTTGCTTGTTTTGCTGGCCCTTCTTTGAATAATCGATATAAGTACCGACTACTTGATTTTTCTTCGCCAAATTCTGCTTTCATCGCTTTTGTTAACGCTCTTATTGCCGGGGACGTATTGTAAGTCAGGTAGAACTCTCTAACAAAGCGTATAACTTCAAAGTGTTGCTCCGTTAATACCAATTGGTCTTTATCAGCAATTATCTGCGCTAAATCTGTATGCCAGTCTTTAAAGTTAATTAAATAACCTTGCTTGTCGGTGGCGATTTCTTGCTCATTAAAAAATAAACTCACTGCCAAGTTACCGATTTTTCTGTTGCACAAATCAATGTCATTAATGCATCGAGTGATAAGGTGTTTATTTTTTCTTTATCAATCGTTATAGCTCTTGCTTGTGCGTGCGCTTCAACAATATAAAGCGCGGGCAGCGCTATTTTACTTAAGGCTTGTTGCCATAAATCATGACTAAGGTTGTAGCAACCATCATCAAGTAGCACGATAGTGTCATTTGCTTGTATTACGTCAAGACATTGTTCAAAGTCGCTTGTTTGAAAAGCGGATGTGCGCACTAAGTGAAGCATACTCATGTGGGTTAAAACCTTAATATTGATTGATGTTGGTGTAATGATATCGAGAACTCTGCACGGTCAAGTACGGCTACGTTTTCAATAGAAAAATCGTTAGCCAAGCCACGTTGAGTCAGTGAATGTTGGCAAACATAAATATTTTCAATATCATAAAACTCTAATGCCGCTAACGTTTTTAAAAAGTCTTTTTGTTGGATAAATTCAGGCTGTTGTTTGGCTATTAATTGATAAACGCCATCGCCTTGAAAATACAAACTAATGGCTTGTTCATAAGAGCCAAAAATAAGGGCAACATCAAGAGAATCTTTAGCATTTGCTGCTGAAAAGGGTGCGCTGGCATTAACGATAGCAAGTGATTTTTTGGCTTCAGACATGATAAATTCCTTACAGTTGAATTAAACGATCAGCGTTGACATTCAATTCTACTAACTCACCTAGGCCCGATAAGGTAAATGCCTGATGAATAGTAGCGGCTTGACCATCATTAATATCATCACTTAGCCCACGTTTTTCTGCTGCAGTAGCACATAAGTGTAAAGGAATATCATAGTCGTGATGTAACTGTTGCCATTGTCGATGGGCTTGGTATTCGTCATTAGGGAGTGCAAGGTGCTGGCTACCATTTAAAACACCGTCTTGATAAAAAAATACGCCAACAACGTTAATATCACTCTTTAACGCAGCGGTAACCATATTAATAGCAGTAGCCGTTAAGTTACTGTTGGGCGGGGTGGTAATAACAAAGGCGAGTTTTTTCACAAAATGTCCTACATACACAAGTAAATAGTGATTATAAATGAATATAAAAAAACCTCGGTGACCGTAAGATCAACGAGGTTTCATATTATAAGCAATAACTCACTTACATTCTATTATCTTACGATATTAATCATCGCCGCCCATTACGCCTAAAAGGTGTAATAAATGCACGAAGATGTTGTAAATATTCAAGTATAAAGAAATAGTTGCTCGAATGTAGTTGGTTTCACCACCATTAATTATACGACTAGTATCAAACAAGATTAAACCAGACATAATCATGATAATAGCTGCGCTAACTGCTAATGAAAGAGCCGGTATTTGAAAGAAAATATTTGCAATACTTGCAACTATTACCACAATTAAACCGACCATCAAAAAACCACCCATAAACGAGAAGTCTTTTTTGCTAGTTAATGCATAACCCGATAAGGCGAAAAATATTAATGCAGTACCACCTAAGGCTTGCATTATCATTCCAGGACCTGCAGGCATTGCAGCGTAATGGTTAAGCATAGGGCCTAGAGAGGCTCCCATTAAACCAGTGAATGCAAAAATCCAAAAAATACCACTCGCTGAATCAGCTTTTTTGTTTACAACAAACATTAAGCCAAAAGCGACTAATGTCATTATAAGAGCTGCGCCGTGTGGCAAGTTCAACGACATAGAAATAGCGGCAGTAACGGCACTAAAAGCTAATGTCATTGATAACAACATATAGGTATTTTTAAGTACCTTGTTAATTTCTATAGCTGAGCTTTTACTCGCTTGTAAACCAATATTTGATTGCATAAAACTTCCTCTGATAACTTTAGTTATACTTTTTAGACAAGGCCATTTAAGTCAAATTCAAGAGTACTCTTAAACTTTCTTTATGACATCTTGACATATTATGACATGGCGTTTTTTAAAATACTATTATTTAGTTGCTTAAATTTGTTGATATTTACTAATAATTTGTGAATATTTGTAACTAAAAAATTAAGCCGCATTAACTAGCATTGGTGGCTTGTTGGTGATTGTTATTTTTCCAAGGTATTACTCACTTATTTTCTAAAACAGCTATTTGAGTGGTCATTTATCAATCCGGTTGCTTGTAAATGTGAATATAAGGTTGTTGAGCCTAGAAATTTAAAGCCAATCTTCTTCATGTCTTTGGCTAATCTATCACTAATAGGGGACGTAGCAACTGATTTCTCTGTATCATTTATACTGTTAACTTGGGTTTTATTATCAACATAAGACCAGATGAACTGACAAAAACTTCCGTACTCTTGCTGTATTTCAATAAATCGTTGTGCATTATTAATAGCTGCTACTATTTTTAGCCTGTTGCGTACTATTGAGGCATCTTGCATTAAACGTTCTACATCGTCGTTAGTAAACCTTGCAACTTTATTTACATCAAAGTCTAAAAATAACGTACGGTAACCTTCACGTTTCTTAAGAATAGTGTACCAACTTAAGCCAGCTTGTGCAGATTCTAAAACAAGGGATTCAAACATCACTTTATCGTCATGAACCGGCACTCCCCATTCTTCATCGTGGTATTTTACATAATCAGGTTTTGAGGTATCAAGCCAAGAACAGCGGCACTTGTTTACAGAAAAATTATTATTACCCATACACACCCTTGAAGATTGTTTAAATAGCTAGCGATTTGTTGTTTTTTTTAGCAAACAAACATTTTTGTTAAATAAATGCTTTACAAGTCTTTTTCTACACTTTAATATTCGCCTCGTCTTCAAGCAAGCAATTGTTTTGAGACATTCAGGTGAGATGGCTGAGTGGTCGAAAGCACTGGTCTTGAAAACCAGCAAGGGTTTATAGCCCTTCTAGAGTTCAAATCTCTATCTCACCGCCAAACAAAGAAAAACCGCTAATCGAAA
>NZ_JACGVS010000023.1:0-63294 GCF_014077345.1 Colwellia sp. BRX8-4 | reverse complement strand
TAACAGAGGTTTTAACAGAGGTTTTAACAGAGGTTTTAACAGGACACCCAATCTAGTTTTAATAGGACGCCCAATCTAAATTGATCCTCCCTACCGATGCACTACACTGAAATAACCAAGCGACATAATCACAGGTGATTTATGGCTACGCCAAGGAAACAACAAATCAGTTTAATAGATACCCCTTATTACCATTGTGTTGCGCGTTGTGTTAGACGCGCTTTTTTATGTGGCGAAGATGCCTTGTCAGGCCAAAGCTTTGATCACCGCAGAGAGTGGGTAGAAGAGAAGTTACACTTTCTTATCGAGGTCTTTGCGATTGACGTGTGTGCCTATGCCGTAATGAGTAATCATTATCATGTTGTGCTATTTATTGATGAGGAAAAAGCAAAGCAATGGAGCATGAGTGATGTGCTTGAGCGTTGGCACCGCTTACACAAAGGCACGTTACTCACACAGCAATACTGTCGTGGCGAAGCGTTAGCGAAACCGTTACTGGATATCGTTAAAGAAACATCTGAGGTCTATCGAAAACGGCTGATGAAAATCAGTTGGTTTATGGGCTACATTAACGAAGGTATTGCCAGAGCAGCTAATCAAGAAGACAACTGTACTGGTCGATTTTGGGAAGGACGATTTAAATCTCAAGCATTATTAGATGAAGCAGCACTTGTTGCTTGTATGGCCTATGTTGATTTAAACCCCATTCGCGCCAATATAGCCAAAACGCCCGAAAGCTCAACGCACACCAGCGTCAAGCTACGCTGTGAGCAAGCAAAAAAAAGTCAACAACCCAATGCGTTACTCTCTTTTGTTGGTCACCCAAGAAAAAAAATGGTTAAGGGCCTAACATTTGAGCTTACTGATTACCTACAATTAATTGAGTTAACCGGACGTTGTATCAGAGAGGATAAATACGGTTTCATCGAAAACAGCCAACCCAATATACTCAGTCGATTAAACATATCAGCTAAAAACTGGCTAATCATTACCACCCAATTTAGCAAACAGTTTCATGGTGCGGTTGGTCACGAAGATGCCTTAAGTGATTACTGCGAACACCAAAAGTTAAAGCGAAGACAAAACTTAAGTCATTGCAATAAACTCTTTGCTTAAATTAACTACACTCATTTAAAACAGCTATAAATCTAACCAGTCTATCCTGGAGGATGGCACTTGTTAATAAATGAGTATTTTAGGTGTTAATTGACTGAAAATGAGTTTTTGCACCATCGTATATTATCAAAAGCCCTTTTTAATGATAACGACTGACAGTATATTGAAATATCGATGTGATGTTGTTAGATTTGAATTAAATTGAGTGTCTGCTTAAGTCACTTTAAAATAGCTTACATTATAAACAGGGTCGTACTTTCAAGAATGGCTTGAGCTTTAGTAAAGTCTGTTGAAAGGTTGTCTAAAGTTGATATCGGTAATAGTTCATTAGTGACTTATTTAAGGTAGAAAAGGCGAGGGCAGAGTTCGTACTCATATGTTAAACACCGATACTATAAAGAGAGCCTGTAACAAAATCTGTTACAGGCTCTATAAAGATAATAACTGCCAAGCACGACAATATCTTTATTTATGGCGCCACAACTTTAATTTTTCAAGCACCAACATTGGCTCGATTGGTTTGGTTAAATAATCATCCATACCCGCTTCTATACATTTTTCTTTGTCACCTTGCATCGCATTAGCTGTCATTGCAATAATAGGTATTGCGGTGTTTTCTACTCCAGCCTCACCTGCTCTAATTCTCTTTGTTGCTTCATAACCGTCCATTTCTGGCATTTGGCAATCCATGATCACAACCGTATAGGGTTTAATAACGGTCGCTTCTTTTAATCGATTTAAGGCGTCAACACCGTTAGTCGCTAAATCTGCGATTAAGCCGATTTTTTTTAAGACAGCTAGCGCTACCATTTGGTTTACTCGGTTATCTTCAACAAGTAGCACATGCATTTCTCTAGGCCAGTGACCTTTCATTGCACCGATATTAGGCTTTTTTATTGCTTCTAGGTCGATACTGTTATGCGCCGTTATTAATGTATCGGTATTATTTTTAATTACCGCTAAAGCATTAAATAAATTGTCGGTTGTTGCTGGTTTAGGAAAATAAGTACTACTACCCAAGTCTGCAAAGTGTTTAGCGTCGTGTTTTTCATCGATTGAGGTCATCATCACTAGTGCCATTGGGTCATAGCTTTTATTCGCTCGAATTATTTTAGCTAATGCTTCTCCATTCATCGTTGGCATTTCCATGTCCACTAATGCCAGATCAAATATCGTTGAATTTGATGAAGAAAAACACTCATCACAATGAAATAAAGCTTCCTTAGCACTTTTAGCTTCAGTGACGTTTATCCCCCAACACTCTAATTGTCTGCGTAACACCTCACGGCTAGTTTTGTTATCATCGACAATTAAAATATTTAACCTTAAGCCTGCTATCGGTGGCACTACTGGGGTCGATAATTCACTTTCTTGTACTAAACAAGATACTTTAAAACAGCTGCCATGGCCTATCTTACTTGATACCGTTACATCACCATTAAGTAGCTTACATAATTTTTTTGTTATACTTAACCCTAACCCGGTACCGCCATATTTTCTGGTTGTGGAAGCGTCAACTTGGCTAAATGAGCCAAACAGTAAAAATATTTTTTCTGCTGGAATACCAATGCCAGTATCTTGAATTTCACAACTAAATATAAAGTGATGAACTTTTTCGGCAGGTTCGAGTTTAGCTTTAATAACTATCTGACCTTGATCGGTAAATTTTATGGCATTACTTAAAATATTGGTGAGGATTTGTCGTATTCGTCCCGGATCTGATTTAATGAAAGAGCAGGGAATACCTGTTAAATCGAGTATTATTTCAACGCCTTTTCTTTGCGCGGCAAGTGAAATAGATTCAGCAAGCTCTGCCACTAAATTACGTAAATTAAAATCTATATACTCAAGTTCTATTTTACCCGCTTCAATCTTTGAAAGATCAAGAATATCATTAATAAGTGTCAATAATGCATGGGCACTGGTATTGGCTATGCTTACGTTTTGGGCTTGTTCTTTCGTTAGGTCACTATCCATGAGTAACCCCAGCATGCCTAAAACCCCGTTCATTGGTGTTCTTATTTCGTGACTCATATTAGCTAAAAATTCTGATTTAAGTTGTGTTGCTTCTTCAGATTTTTTTAATGCTGTAATTAAATCTTTAGCCTGCGTCTTTAGCGAAGCTGTTTTCTCAGTCACTTGCTCTTCAAGTGTTAAAACAAATTGCTTTTGTCTGTCTATTTCTGTCTGCTGTAAACGCGTTCTTAAATAAATGGTAATAAATACGACAATTAAGGTTAATAATACATATAAACTGTATGCCCACCAGGTTTTCCAAGGCGGTGGTGATATATACAAGTTGATCGACAGTAATTTCTTCCCCCACTCACCACTGCTATTTGTCGCTTTGACAAGCAGTTTATATGTACCTCCATCTAGATTAGTAAATGAAGCAATATTTCTATTACCGACTTCAATCCAATTATCATCATAGCCTTCAAGTTTATAAGCATATTTGTTTTTGTTAGGTGAAATAAAATCTAAAACAGAGAACTCAAAAGAGAAAAAGTAGTCATGATAAGTCAGTTCAATATCAGTGACATAAGAATAAGGTCTATCAAGCTTTATCGGCTGACCCATTTTATTAAAACCGGTTAAAACAATATTGAATTCGTCATTGGTTGTTTCTATATCTAAAGCACTAAAATACTCGATGCCGCGTTGGCTACTGGTGAAAAATGTCTCATTTGCACCTTTTACTAGGCTATTTGGATAATAATTCATTCCTAATAAGCCATTATAGCTGTCAAAATTAGTCACTTCTCCTGATAAAGGGTCTAATCTTGAGATCCCCTTATTGGTCGTCAGCCATAAATGACCACTTTTATCATCAGCAATTGCACGGATTAAAGATGTCGGTAATCCATTGTTTTTATCAAAATGTTTAAAGGTTTTTGTTTCTGGAAGATATAAGTTGAGTCCTTTTTGCGTAGCAATCCAAACGTTGCCATTTCCACTTTGATGGATATCCTGTACGATATTTCCTAATAAACTATCAGATTTTTTTTTATTACTTTGAAATGAAATGAACTTTTGTTCGTCTGCTTGCCAAAGATTTACACCGTTACCGGTTCCAACCCACATATTTTGTTTACTATCTTTAAATATTTTTAAAACTTCGGGATGAGATAATCCCAAAGATTCATTTAAATGAGTAAAGGTTTTAGTCGAAGGGTTATAGCGATAGACACCATTTTTATAAGTGCCAATCCAAAGGTACCCATATTGGTCCATGTTAAGGGCTCGTAACTCTCTGAACTCTTTATGGTTTGGATCTGTTTTAGGGTAGGTTAATAACTCAAGGTGTTGAGTGTCTAAGTTGAATTTAGCTAAACCTTCATCTTGTGCAACCCATAGACTGTTATTATCATCAAGAAATATAATGGGATTTTCTAATAGCCTATTAGCGCCATAGCCATTCTCATCACTAAAGATCGGTGCTGATAATGTGGCTAGTTTTTGTGATGATACCTGCCACTTATATAACTGCGATGACGAAGATACAATGACAAGATCACCATTAGCATCTGTTGTTATTCCATTTGGAGCGGTCAGTTCAGGGCTATTAATCGATTTAAATTTACGATGTGGTACTAACTTATATATGCCGTGAGTCTCGCTAGTGACCCAGATGGTTCTAGAGCTATCTTCGAAAATTATTCTCAGACCCTTATTATTGCCAAGGTCAAATTGTTCAATCTGAGGACCTGTGTTTGATTGTCGAAACAAACCTTTGCTGGTGACAAACCAGACATAACCCTCTTGGTCTTCAATCATAGAATTCACTTGATCTAAATATTGATTATCAAGTGTTTTTAATCGTGTAAAAAGACCATTTTCTTTATCGAAGGAAAATGGACCTTGTTGAGTACCTACATAAAGCTTGTCTTTTGACGTTTTTAAAATACTGCGTATTTCATTTGCGCCTGTTGGTGTTTTATTTTCTGGAGCAGGGAAAAAATGAGAAAAGGTTTGCTTCGTTTTGTCATATAAATTTAAACCATAGCTAGTTGCAATCCAGAGACTATTGCTATTGTTGTTTTCAATATCCCATATTCTATTATGAGATAAACTTGATGGTGAATCATCAGTTTTTGTAATATGTTCAAAGCTATTATTACCTAGATATCGACTAAGCCCTTTATCATATGAACCTAACCAAATATTGTCCACTTGGTCATGAAATAAGGATTGAATTCGATTAGACGAAATAGAAGCAAGGCGAAGCGGATCATGAATGAAATTACTAAAGCTTCCTGTTTTTGGTTCATATAGGCTAGCGCCTCCTCCCCAAGTGCCAATCCATATATTTCCGGCGTGGTCCAACATCAGGTTTCCAGCATCATTATGCGATAAACCGTTTGAACTCATACTATCAAATTGAAACAGGGTTGTTTTTCGACCATCATAGCGCATAACGCCATTTTCAGCGGTACCAAACCAAAGTAAGCCTTGATTATCCTGAATAATTGAATATATCTCAGAAGAAATAAAGCCATCTTCCTCGGTCAGCACTTTAACCGAGTATTCATTAATGAGCTTTGAAGTCGATTCATTACTATAAGCTGGAGCAATCGTTCCAATAAATAGGATAACAAAGCAGATAACGTGATTAACAAGCGATAAATTATATTTCATAAATATTAAGATTATCAAATCCAAGTAAGGTCAACAAAAAGTACAAAAAATCTTATTTAATTTAATAGGTTATAACGTTGCTAAAAGCGGATAAACCTAATTAAGGCACAAGCTTAGTTTTATTTACTCATGCATCGCCCCTGCAATGTAAGCCAAAAGCTTATCATCTAGTATGCTACTTTAGCTGTAATATTTATATAAAATTTTTGTCAATATTTAGTTGATTAAATAAAACTAAAGGCTGGTTGGGTCTTTTACTTATGTTAGCCAAGTGTATCATTTTATTTTAGGGGAAAAGTTTTAGGCCCAGGAAGTATTCACTTTTGTGTACTAAACGTTAACGGAGACTTTAGTAATACAATGATATTTATAATACTAAGGTCTACAGTGCATATTGTTTGATAATCATGTATTAATATAGTTATTAAAGACAAATTATCTATCTTTTATGTCTAATATCAATAAGGTAATATTATAGTGAGTCGTCATATGGAAAATAAATTACAGAAATCAGTGCTTGTTTCATTAGTCATTACCATAATAATCACTTTAATTACGTATGCTAGCCACAAAGTTTTTTCATCAGTATTGCTCGCTTCACTGAGTGTAGCAGTCGTTAGTTTTTTTGCTGTGTTTTTCGGTGTAAGTCGCTGCTATAAAAATATAAATAAAAACGAAACAAAAAAGCAACGTGATAATTTAACAACAGAATCTCTTGCCAATATTGGTCAATCTATCGGTAATACCGCCAGTGAGTTAGCGATTAATTCTGCAGAGGTCAGTTTCTTTTTAAACCAATTGGCCCAAGCGATAGAAATATCAAGTGAAGATGTCGACCGATTAGCGACTGCAGCGGAAGAAATGTCGGCTAACAGTAAGCAAATAAACGAAAATTCCTCATTAGCCTCAGAGCAAGCGAGTCTAGCAATGACCGCTAGCAGCTCAAGTTCAGCAAAGCTAAGCCACAACATTGATACCGTCAATGAGCTTCATCATGCGGTTAGTACCGCCACAAAAAAAATTGAATCACTGGCCAGCAAAACACAGCAAATACAGAGTATTACTGATGTAATAGATGGCATATCAAGCCAAACAAACTTACTGGCTTTAAATGCGGCGATAGAAGCTGCTCGCGCAGGCGAACAAGGTCGCGGTTTTGCTGTTGTTGCCGATGAAGTCAGAGCGCTGGCAGGAAAAACTGCTGATGCTACTCGAAAAATAGGTGACATGCTTAAACAAATTAGTGACGAAACAACTGAAACAACCCAAGTAATAGCGGAAATTGTTGAAAAAACTGATAGTGTTGTCGTCACCATGACTGATTTATCACAAGGTTTCAAAGACATTGATCAGCTTATGGCTGATTCATCGGGCGCAAGCGATCAAATAAGTCACGCTTTAAAAGAACAAGATTTAGCCGCTAATGAAATTTCAACCGCTATTATAAATTTACATGACTTTTTAGTGGATAAAAGCCACGAAACGAAGTCTGTATCAAAGCAAGCGACAACATTATCCAATGGCACCGAGTCGATATTTGTACATATCTCTAATTTTTCTAGTGAGACTTTAATAAGTAATATGTGCAATCAGGCGCAGTATACAGCCAGTAAAATTGGTCAGTTATTTGAAAAAAGTATTAAAAATAATGAGATAACAGAACTGCAGTTATTTGATTTTAATTATAAACCTTTGGGACTTACCGAGCCGAAAAAATTTACCACCAGTTTTGATAAATTCACAGACCAACATTTACCTGCTATTCAAGAGCCTTTATTAGTAGAATTCTCTAACATGATTTATGCAGGCGCTGTTGATATTAATGGTTATTTCCCTACGCATAACAAATGTTTTTCAAAGCCGCTAACTGGTAATCAGGCAATAGATGCTATTAATAATCGCACTAAACGTTTATTTAATGACCCTACAGGTATTCGCTGTGGAAAACACACAGATAAATTTTTATTACAAACCTATAAACGCGATACAGGGGAAATAATGCATGATGTTTCCGCACCCATTTTTGTTAATGGCAAACATTGGGGAGGTTTTAGAATTGGCTTTAAAGCGGGTTAATATAGTAAGTCTTATAAACAAAGAAGCAGGTCATTATTTACCACTGCCTACCTGATCTGAGTTGAAATAATATTGACCCGCAACAACCTAGATTAACAGTTAAATTTTATCTAGATAAAATAAACAATTGTATTTACGATGCCTTATCCATAGAGCTAATGAATGTTTAGCTTTAACTAGTTTTGAACGAGATAATGTCTAAGCGAAGGTTGCATAGCCATTACTCTCTACTTTTAGCTACTTTAGAATATGTTCAGCCTAAGAGAAGAAGCGTTTAGTCTATATTTTTCAATCAAAAGTTAGCCGTTAAAATTAATATCACCTTAAATCAGCGCAAAGCATCAGGTAAGCATTGCTGTTAATCTCCTCGGTTTGTCTAAAACTAACGTTAATGAATACTCCATAGTGGATGCTTTTTTTATTATTGTTAACCTTATCAACATCTAGTATTTACTTAATTAATCGTTAAATCTATCACATGTCGTTTTTAATAAAGGGCGACGATATCGTTTGCTTTGAAGTATTTTTTATTGGAAATTAAAGTCAGCTTATCTGCACTATCTTTAACGAAGTCACATTCTACCTCCTGAGAAAAACAGCTGGAATCTAACGATATTAAACATTAAATAGTAGGGGGGCACACTAAGAAATTGAGTGGTTATAAGGTAATTATTGACTGAAAATAGAAAGCAACATAATATTTATTTTATTCAATAAACGTGAATAACCTTTAATAGGTTCTGCTCAAAGTGATTAATTGCGAAGAACATCGTTGTAAATTATCAATAGCTGCTATTGTGACGAGAATAGTTTTTAGCGATGATAGTCACAAGTCCAAACACAATAACCGTCAGTTTTGATTTTTTAGATTGATCTTATCGATTGATTTTAGCGGCGATTTTTTATCTCTCTTTATAATGTTTTAGCAAGGAACCCCTATGATTTCTATCAACCTTAATGGCCGAGAACAATTATTTGATGTCGAAGACGATATGCCATTGCTTTGGTTGATCCGTGAAGAAGCCGGTCTTCGCGGCACTAAGTTTGGCTGTGGTATAGCACAATGTGGTGCTTGCACGGTTCATGTTGACAATCAGGCTGTTCGCTCTTGTATGTATCCGGCGGTTGCAGCCCAAGGTAAGCAAGTGAATACGGTTGAAACTCTCGGCTCAAAAGAGGCTCCGCACGCTTTACAGGCTGCTTGGATTAAACACCAAGTTCCTCAGTGTGGCTATTGTCAGTCAGGAATGATGATGGCAGCAGCTGCATTATTAGCGAGTACTCCTAATCCAAGTTCTGACGATATCGATACTGCAATGACCAATATCTGTCGATGCGGAACTTACAGTCGAGTTAAAGCTGCCATTCTTGATGTAGCAAAGGAGATGTCTTTATGAGTCTTACTCGTCGGATGTTCGTTTTTGGTGGTGCAGCGATTGGCGGCGGATTAGCGCTAGGGGTTATTGGTTTAGGAACACATTTGGCCATGCATGATCGCCTTGGTGTGCAGCGAGATGGCAACACCAGAGATACCTTGCTCAACTTGTGGCTTCGTATTAACAAAGACAATACCGTTACACTACTTTCTCCGCATACCGAACTTGGTCAAGGTGCCGGTACTGGTTTAACCCAAATAGTGGCCGATGAACTTGACTTGAATTGGCCACAAATCAAATTAGAGCTTGCGCCTGCGACCACTGCATTTTCCAATGGTGGCGTTTTTGAAGGCTTTGTTAGTGAAATGATTGGTAAGCCACCAGTCTGGGCAGAGCATATTGCTAGTAATGCTTTCAACCGTCTAGCCGACTTACTTAATATGCAAATGACTGGGGGTAGCGCCTCTATTCGTTTTACTGGCTGGCAAGTTATGCGTGAAGCAGCCGCAGCTGCACGTCAAATGCTGATTAACGCAGCCATCGATAAATACGGCGCAAGTACTAATACGACTACCGATGCTGGATATGTTGTTGATGGCGACAACCGCTGGAGTTATGGCGAACTGGTTGAGCATGCGGCAACTTTAGACGTTCCTGAAAACTACACACTTCGTGCAAAAGGTGATCGTAAGTTTATTGGTAAGGCAATGCCTCGTCATGATTTACCCGACAAAATATTTCTTGAAACACAATACGGTATCGATCGCCATGTGGAAGGGATGCGCTATGCAGCTATTGCACACAGCGGTGTCTTTGGCGCTAATGTCGCCACTATTGATAACTTAGCTGAAATTACCTCGATGCGGGGTGTGCTGGGTGTTGAAAATATGGGGCTATCCGTTGCTGTTATCGCTAATAATCCTTGGCGAGCAGAGCAAGCGATAAAAGCCTTAAAAATTACGGCAGCATCCCATAAAAATAGTGATTTAAGTTCAGCAAGTATTGAAAACTTTCAACGTGAGAGTTTACAAGGAGAATTAAGTGATGCCCACAATATTGGCGATGTAGCGTCTGTGTTAGGCGGTAGCGGTGAAACAGTTGAAGCTGAATTTTGGGTGCCTTATTTAGCACATGCTACTATGGAACCGATGAATGCGAGCGCTTGGCTAGAAGGCGATAAGCTTCATGTTGCTGCGGGTGTGCAAAATCCACTTTACGCTCGTGTTCATGCGGCAAAAGTCGCTAATATGGACGTAGAAGATGTTGTTTTTCATGCTCATTCAATGGGAGGAGGCTTTGGTCGTCGTGTCGGTTTTAGCATGAGTGAAGACAATCCAATAATGTGGATTGATGAAGTCGTCACTTTAGTAAAAAAATACAAGTTTCCTATCAAACTCACTTGGTCACGTGAGGCAGACACGAGACAAGATGTTTATCGACCGGCAGTTCTGGCAAAATTTTCAGCACAGCTTGACGAAAACGCTAAACCACGTTACTGGCTATCGGCAAGCTATGGCAGCGAAGGTGGTGCGCCAGCCTCTATGCCACCTTATAATGTTGATAATATTAAGGTGCAGTTTGCTAATCATCCTTCTCCTGTGCCTATTGGTTTTTGGCGTAGTGTCGAAAATAGCCAACATGCATTTTTCAACGAGAGTTTCATTGATATATTGGCTGAAAAAGCACAGGTTGACCCCATTAAATATCGATTAGCATTGCTCGATAATAACGACGATCATGCAAAATGCTTAAAGGAAGTGGCGCAGCTGTGTAATTGGCAATACGGTGTTAGCTCTGACGGTAAAGCGATGGGCGTTGCGGTACAAAAAAGTTTTGGCACTATGGTTGCTACCGTTGCTGAAGTTTCACTGCAAAATAACCAAGCGCTTGTTCATCGTGTTTGGATAGTGACTGACAGTGGCGTGGTGGTCAACCCAGACTCAGCAATCGCTCAAGTTGAAGGTGGTGTGCTCTTTGGACTAACGGCGGCACTTTATGGGCGTTGTGATATTGAAAGTGGTGGTGTTAAACAAAGCAATTTTCATGATTACCCTATTATTAAAATGGCTGAAGCGCCGATTGTTCAGGTGAAATTGCTTGAAAGTACTAATGAACCCGGTGGTTTGGGTGAGGTTGGCGTACCGACTATTGCCCCAGCAGTTGCAAATGCATTGGCGGTCTTAGGTAAAAGACCAATGCGTTTACCGATTAATGCTTAATATGATAGCCAAAGTATAATGACCTTAATTAAAAACCAGCCTTGTGGCTGGTTTTTAATTAAGAATGGCGCTTAGCAAAAATACTTAACAGAAGAACATTAATAATAAGTGTCTGTGCTTAGTTTATTTAAGGATAAACTCACGCTTAATAATATCTGAGCTCTCGCACCTTGCCCCAAAATACCCGATAAGAAAAGGCGGTATAACTAAATATAACCGGTACCACAATGAAGGTTCCCCATAAGAGAAAACTCAAAGATTCAGGTGCTGCGGCTGTTTCCCAAATAGTCAGCTTGTTAGGCACTATGTACGGAAAAAAACTAAAGGCTAAACCAAAAAAACATAGAGTGAAGATAATCACTGCCGCGACAAAAGGTCGCCAACAGCCTTTGTCATTTATTTTAGGTAGTTGCTTTAGTTGTATTAAGCTAAAAATAAATAACGCAAAGCAAATAGCGGGTAAGGTTAATATCAATAAAGTGTTTGGCCAAGCAAACCATTTTTCATAGACACCTGGGTTAATTAATGGATTAACAAAGGAGACAGCTATAATACCAAGGAAACAAATTAGTCCTGATTTTTTTGCCCAAGCTACCGCTTGTATTTGTAGTTCACCTTCAGTTTTCATAATTAACCAACAAGCACCTATATAGCTATAAGCGGCCGCAACACCAAAGGCACTCAGTAAACTAAAACAATAAGCGGCTACAGTGCTTTCAAAGCCCATAACATACATACCTAACATGTAACCTTGGCTTAAAGCAGCGAGTAACGAGCCTATTTTAAAGACTTTATTCCACGTAGGCTTATGACCAAAGGCCGCCTTAGCACGAAAATCAAAAGCTACACCACGAAGCACTAAACTAATTAATAATACCGCGGTGGGTAAATAGAGCTCTTTAAATATATAACTGTGCGCCGCAGGAAAGGCTATCAACAATAAACCAATCGCTAAGACTAGCCAAGTTTCGTTAGCGTCCCAAAAAGGGCCTATTGAAGCTATCATCGTATCTGCATTATCTGCATTATCTGTTTGATCGAGCGGTAGCATAATGCCAACACCTAAATCGTAGCCATCTAAAATGGCATAAAGTAAGATTGAAAGACCCATTAATGAGACAAAAATTAGCGCTAAGGTATTTTCTTCAAACATAACTTATCCCTCGATTGATTTACTAGGTGTGTGAATAACAGGTTTTACTTGTTCATCGATACTGAATTCTTCAAGTTCAATCGCTCGTCCTGCCATCGTAAATAGGGTGTGTAGGTAGGCAACCATAATGACAACATATAAAGTCAAATAAAGTGTAAGTGTAATTCCTACATTTGCTGGTGCTATATCTGTCGCTGCATCTTTTACCGTTAAAATCCCTGTCACTAGCCAAGGTTGTCGGCCAATCTCAGTGACATACCAGCCCGCTAATGTGGCGACCCAACCCGAGAAGCTCATCGCAACCAGTACTTTTAATAGCCAAGGGGGCAATTGTTTTTTACGCCACAATTGAAAATGACTAAACCAAGCGACAATAAACATGAAGAGACCTAAAGCCACCATGATTCTAAAAGCAAAGAACACCGGCGCAACAGGGGGATGGTTACCTTCAAATTCGTTTAGCCCCTTTATTTCGCCATCAAAATCGTGTGTCAAAATAAAGCTGGCCATTTTAGGAACGGCTATTTCAAAATGATTGGTTTTTTGCTCTTCATCAGGAAGTGCAAATAACAACAGCGGTGCTCCTTTTTCGGTATGCCAAATACCTTCCATGGCAGCAATTTTTTGTGGTTGATGTTCTAAGGTATTTAACCCATGCATATCACCTAACAATATCTGTACTGGTGCCAGCACCGCAGCGACTGTTAACGCTATTTTTAGCGTTAATTGTGGCGCTTTTTTGTTATCACCCTTGAGTAGGCGATAGGCACTTATACCCGCAACTAAAAATGCTGCCGTTAAACCAGAGGCAACCAGCATATGAGACAACTTGTAAGGGAATGATGGGTTGAAAATAATAGCAAACCAGTCAACGGGGAATGCGACACCATCGCGCATCTCATGACCTTGAGGCGTTTGCATCCAAGAGTTAAGTGCTAGGATCCAAAATGACGATAAACTGGTACCAAAAGCGACAATTAACGTTGATAATGTATGTACTCGAGCCGAAA
This sequence comes from Colwellia sp. BRX8-4, assembly GCF_014077345.1. NCBI lineage: Bacteria > Pseudomonadati > Pseudomonadota > Gammaproteobacteria > Alteromonadales > Colwelliaceae > Colwellia > Colwellia sp. BRX8-4. Next base: position 49,706 of record NZ_JACGVS010000023.1, on the reverse strand, counting down.
CTCGATTCATACCAAATAACATAATGCCTAAAAAACCAGCCTCTAGAAAGAAAGCAGTGAGTACTTCATAACCCAATAATGGTCCCGCTATATTACCGACTGTTTCCATAAATTTTGGCCAGTTAGTGCCAAATTGAAACGACATAGTAATACCGGTAACCACACCTATTGCGAAGGTAAGGGCAAAAATTTTGACCCAAAAACGGTAGGCCCGCATCCAGATAGGATCATTGGTTTGGTCAAAGCGTAATTTGAAATAAAACAAAAACCAGCTCAGTGCGATGGTTATTGTTGGAAACAGGATATGAAAGCTAATATTAGCGGCAAACTGGATGCGTGAAAGCATTAAGGTTTCTAACATGATTTACTCCATAAACCCTAGAAAACACGAGTATCATCAACGGGTTTAACGTTTAAAGTGACAATTTTTTATAACATTAATGTGCTAGCTTTAAAAAAGTCAAAGTGACAATTTAGTTTTTATTTAAAAGTTTATCTTTTATATCAATAACTTTACTGACACCGGCACCAAGTTTCATTAATGTATTAAGTTTTTCTGGGCTCATGCTTTGTAGTTCTGCCGCCCAATGGGTAATCGTTTCAAGTAGGTCATGCATCTCATGCATTTTTTGCTGTGCATATTGTTCTTGAGGGTTAGCGGGTTCATCTAAAAGATTATCGCGTAATAGTGACAGGGTAGGGTCAACCTCACGTTTGCGACGTTCTTCAAAGACACGTATTGCCATTTCCCAAATAGACCCAGCCGGTGAGTAATATTCTTTGCGATCTTTGGGTTTATGTTGTACTTGAACTAAGCGCCAAGACTGTAATTCTTTAATACCCATACTGACATTACCGCGAGAAATGTTGAGGGCTTCTGATATTTGTAGCGCAGTGAGTGAATCATTGTGAATAATTAATAAACCATACATTTGACCTACGGTGCGGTTAAAGCCCCAGCGACTGCCCATTTCACCACAGTGCATAACGAACGATTCGATTTTAGCTGTCATAATCATAATTAAGTCTTCTGAACTTTCAGTAATTTCTGAAAGTTTAAACCTTTGTTGATTTAGATCAAGTGTTATTTTGAATATTATGGCTTTTTTTTGATTATTGAGTGAGGTACTCAGCTCGTGATAAAGCAAGGTGTTGTTAAGTGAGGTACCGACAGAAAAATGGGGAAAGTATCAATAAAAACTAGCTTTGGTAGCGACAGACATTTATGAATAAATGCGGCGCAAAAGCACCGCAGTTATTAACTTTTATGGCGATGTGGTTTTAATTGCTTATTTATACTTAGCTTGTAAGTAATCAAATACGGCGCGAATACCAAAAGCTTCACCGCCAAGGGGGCGCCCTGGTAAAGCTCTGATATTAAATGCCATCACGTCAAAGTGAACCCAATCAGTCTCTTTTTTAACAAACTCTTGTAGATATAATGCCGCGGTAATTGCACCACCAAAGGGTATTGCGGCGCAATTGGTCATATCAGCAATAGAGCTTTTCAGTAAATCACCGTATGGGCTATAAAGGGGCATACGCCAGACCGGATCGCTAATTTTGCTGCCCGCTTGGGTAATACCTGCAGCAACTTCATCGCTTGTTGAGAAAAATCCTGGTAATTCTGTGCCTAAAGCAACACGCATTGCGCCAGTTAGGGTTGCAAAATCAATAATTAAATCAGGCTGTTCGGTGTCAGCTTCTGTTAGAGCATCACACAATACTAAGCGACCTTCTGCATCAGTGTTGTGAATTTCAACGGTAATACCTGCGCGTGTAGTAATAACATCACCAGGTCTTATGGCATTGCTCGACACGGCATTTTCTACCGCAGGAATGAGTACTCGTAGATTAATTGGTAGGTTATGCGACATAATTAGTTGAGCTAATCCGAGGACATGTGCAGATCCGCCCATATCTTTTTTCATATTACGCATACCAGCAGCGGGTTTTAAGTCGAGACCTCCACTGTCAAAGCAAACGCCTTTACCCACTAACGTTACTTTTGGGTGATGGCTATTACCCCAAGTTAAGTCAATTAAACGAGGTGCATGCGCACTCGCGCGACCAACGGCATGTATGGTTGGGTAATTTTGTTCGACCAGCTCATCACCAATAATTTGCTGAACTTGGCCGTGATACCTATTAGCCAAGTTTTGCGCACAGTCACCAAGATCTATTGGCATCATATCAGCTGCTGGCGTATTGACTAAGTCACGTACTAAAGTCGTTGCCTCGGCATATTTAATGGCACTGTCGACTATGGTCTGATTATTAACGGCTAAGCAGGGAAGCGGGTCATTATTTTTGTTTTTTGTTACATAACGATCGAATTTATAGGCGCCCATTAGCCATGAAAAACAGATGGCTTGTTGCTGTTCATCTTTCGCATGTAACAAATACTGACCAGGAGGAAGTTGCTTAATTAATTCGCCACAGGCAAAGAAGTGATTGGCATCTTCAACAACAAATACTGCTAGCGACAACTCCCCTTGAGTATTAGGTAATAACGCTAAACCTTCAGCTTTATAATTAGTATTGGCTAACCATGCTTGGTTTTGCTGAGTTTGCTCGCTTAACCAGTCGTTATAGTTATTTTTGTTGATGATAAAAAGTGATGTACCTTTATCGTCGGCACGTAGTAACTGATTCATGAATTTCCTTAGGACGAATTGATTGGTTTTTATGTCTTGCTAGATTGTAACCTAAGCAAGATTAAGTTGAAGTGCTATCGGATGTTTCTGGCCTAATTATAAAGTAATTATTGCGAGCATAGATGTTTGTAAGTGAAATACCCACCGAACCCTTCTGCTTTCAAGGAGAAGAGCGTAGTTTTTGGGAAGGTCAACCAGCCTATGCATCGATGCCACCGTTCTTTCATGCAGAAAAAATTAATGAGCCAATGTTGATGCTCCACGGTAAAGAAGATCCAAATTCAGGTACTTTTCCAATGCAATCAGAACGAATGTTTGCTGCGCTAAAAGGACTTGGCGGTAATGCTCGCTTGGTGATGCTACCACATGAGCAACACGGTTATCGAGCCAGAGAGTCGTTGCTCCATATGCTGTGGGAACAATATTAATGGTTAGATATACATGTGAAAAACCCCACTAATAGCGCTACCCCTGAATAAAATTTATCAGGCGCTTTACCTATCAAATAATCGTTTAAGTAAAAGCCATGTCAACTGCTTATCAGTGAGCATGGCGAATTACTCACCGCAAAATAATGATATTTTAAATTTCAGCAAATCAATAATAAGTTAGCGAATAAGGTTATGTTCATTATGAAAATCTATATAACATAAACTAATGGCGCTCTATTGTTGTTTAATTTATAGGCTGCACCTATAGTTGGTTATTGAACTTAAATGGATTCAATTTGACTTAGCTAGGATAGCGCCTTTCCTTTTTTACTCGGCTGAATCTTCACGTTCGTAAAGTCTATTTAATTTAACATTGACGTCGATATTTGGAGAAAAAAATGAGCGATAAACCCGTCTTAATTTTAATGCATGGCATTGGAATGCACACCTCTGACTCTTTTAAAGAAGACGTTGTTGAGTCAATTAACAATGCATTGGAAAGGTATCCAAGTTATAAAAAACTAAAAATTGAAAATGAATTGATCATTCATAGTATTAGTTATGACCATCTATTTGAGAAGATCCGTAAGGAAATTTCAAGCAGCAGTAAAACAGTTGAACACTTCATTAAAACTCAGCTGGCGGGTGTTGATACGCCTGACTTAATGAATAAATTGATAGGTATTGATGCCAATCTGGGGAGTGATACCTTTGAAAATACTCATGCCTTAGATGTTATCCTATATTTGTCTATATTTGGTGAAAGCGTTAGGGGCTTTGTTATCAAAGAGTTAGTGAGTATATTTGGCCAACACAGTGCAGGTACGACTTATCATTTTTTAACGCATTCTCTTGGCACGTCAGTAATGCATGACTCATTAAATAAACTCTTTCCTGATGAAAAACCGCTCGGTCAACCGCAAATATCTACCTATTGGAGTTTCGCTAATGTTAGCGATTTAGTCACGTGGGCTTCTGGTTTAACTTCACCTTATCAATCTATTGTTAAACCTGGTGTTGGCGGAATAATGAATGAATTTTATAATATCTATCATGAGTGCGACCCTATTGCTTTTGATTTATTTAGACGCTTCGATCCTAAAAATAATGGTAGTTGGATAAGTGAATCAGCGTTTGATAATGCATATCGAAAAATTGTTACTAAAGAATTTAGTCGCAAGAATACCCATTCAATTAAAGGGTACATTGAAGATCCAAAAGTATCTTATCCTTTACTTTATACATTTTTAGATGACTTCGACCCCAGCTCTACTGAGCAAACACAAGCTAATAAGGCATTTAAACATTATCAAGGAGAGCTAAATAAAATTAAAAATTATCAACAAACAGGCGGCTTTACTGCTGACATTAAGGGATTAGTGGCAGCTATCACCGGTTTTATTAGATATTTCAAGGAGGATAAACAATGAAATATTTATTGGCGGCTATTTTACTTGCCTTGATATCTTTATCTTCTTTTTCTGAAGAGCTTATTTGTCAAAAACACGACGCTACAAAAGGGAAGGTTTTTATTAATATGTATGAGGGTGTTGATGATATTTCTCTGAAAATATGTAATAAACTTCTTGATGGCTCAGAAGTCGATCAAGCGATGAATGCTTGGTTTATTAATTGGAAGGAAAAACTTTCCTTGCATGTTAAACCGCTAGAAAAAATGGGTGTCGACAGCGATTTTATCATCAACAATGCTTATCAATCGTTAACCACATTGTCGTACCCTAAAAATATTAATGCCTCAAAAAGCACTAAGACAGGAAAATATCATCTAAAGTATAACAATGAAGAAATTGCAGTTTTAGATAATGCTGACTGTAAGGGGTATGGCCCAAAAAACTGTAAGATCCTCTTTGATAATTTGCATAAGGCAATTGTTGCTCCTTTTGAATCTTCTTATAAATATGCCAATTCAAAAGCAGGTATGAATATAGCTTTAAAGAACACTGCATGGTCAAATTATTTTGAAAATTCGCGTTCACAAACGTTTATAGATTTAGCCATTAATACTTGGTATTACCAAGATAAATTAAAAGAAAACCGTTTAGTTCCACCCCCCAATAAACAGTACTTTGCCTTACATCCTTCTATTATTATGCATTACAGTGTCGATGCTGAACATGGCGAACAGATGAAAGAAGCACTTGCTATAGAATGGGCGGGGATTAATTACTGGCAGTTAAAGATACCTTTGGGACTTTCAGTCGTCTCTACCTATGCAGATAGAGTTTCAGTTAAGTCGGTATCTCACGGGGTTATGTTTCACATAAACAATACTTATTCTTTTGGTTTAACGACTAACAGCGAGCAGCAGCATGGTGTTTTTGTTACTTTAGATTTACTGAAATTATTCGAAGATAAAAAGTCTAACTATAAAAACTATCTTAACAACATAAAAGATCTGTAAATTTTAGCCTAGATATTAACGACTTCTATTGGTAATGAAGTCGTTAGTAATATTTAGGATTAACTTATTATTAATAAGGCTGGAGATCAGATAATTTAGCAAAGTAAGTATAACACCCAGGCCGAAAACCCAACTAGATCTACTACTCAAGGCTGAAAGAGAGTCTGCATATTTAAAATGTTCTAATTTAAAATAGACTCGTGTCGCAGCCATAAGAAAGAACACAACACCAAGAAATGGACCTAAACGTTTAAACCAGGAAGACACGCTTTATCCTTAGTGCATTCATAAAGATAGCATGATAGTTTATTACATATTCGCTAACTTAAGCATAGATTAAGGTAGGGAATATCTAATACAAATAACGCTAGCTTTTAATGGTGTTGGCTCATTATAGTTTAAGGATCAGCGAATAAAATGTTAATCAGGCCTTGGTGGCGAAAACCGACCATTTCTTCAGACCCCATTGTTATAATCGGTGGTGGTGCAGGAGGTTTAGAGCTTGCCACTAAACTCGGCAAGTATTTTCGAAAAACCAAACAAAAAGTTATTTTAATCGACCAAAATAGAAAACATGTTTGGAAACCACTTTTACATGAAGTCGCTTCAGGCTCACTTGACGCAGATATAGATTGTGTTGATTATTTATCCCATGGTGCGCGTAATGGTTTTTTGTTTCAGCTAGGTGTAGTTGATGGACTCAACCGAGAATCGAAGCATGTACTTTTAAAACAATTAAATGATCAAGACGGTGCTTTAATATTTCCTGCTCGCCAGGTTAAATACTCATTATTGGTATTTGCGTTAGGGTCTGTAACGAATGACTTTAATACGCTGGGAGCAAAGGAGTACTGTACATTTCTTGATACTTGTGAAAATGCAGAGCGATTCCATACTGAGTTACTTAATGCTTTTTTACGACTTAAAGGGGACGATACGCGCAGCAGTCTCAATATTGCCATTATTGGTGGTGGTGCTACAGGCGTAGAGCTTGCTGCAGAAATAGTAAAAACCTCTGAATTACTGAAAAATTATGGATATGACCATTTATCAAAAAAGAGTCTAGATATTCACATTGTAGAAGCAGGGCCTCGGATCCTTGCTGCACTTCCTGAACGTATAGCGCAAAGTGCACAACAAGAACTAGAGGCGCTTGGTATCACCGTAAATACTAACACCGCGGTTACTGAAGTTACGCCCAACAGTGTAATAACAAAAGATGGTCGTGAAATCGCTAGCAGCATTACTGTTTGGGCGGCGGGCATAAAGGGACCTGATTTTATGCAAGCTATTGGCGGTTTGGAAAGTGCAAAGAACAATCAATTATTGGTTAATCCATTCCTGCAAACCCCTTTAGACACCGATATATTTGCTCTTGGCGACTGCGCCTCATGCACGACATTAAAAGGGATAAAAGTTCCCCCTAGGGCGCAAGCAGCACATCAAATGGCATCGACTGTCTTTACCAATATTATTGCTAAATTAGCATTGAAGCCCTTGGTTGCCTATGAATATATCGATTATGGTTCCTTGGTGTCATTGTCATCTTACACGGCAGTAGGCAGCCTAATGGGAAACATTAATCAACGCAGTATGTTCATCGAAGGTAAGTTGGCAAGATTGGTTTATATTGGGTTATACCGCATGCACCAAGTGACACTTTTTGGTGTGCTTAAAACCTTACTCATTGTCCTTGTTGGTAGGGTTAATAGAGCGTTAAGGCCTAACCTGAAATTACATTAACTGGTGGGTGGTGAATATGATTGATAAAGATTTTCAGTCTCTATAGGCTTTACACCTATTTATTACCGCCATACATCAAAAAAATAATATTATCCCATTGATCAATGGGGTTAAATAAGCAGATTAGAAATATAGTAGGATATTTAAAAAATGACTTCAGCGCAAAAATTTTACTGGCAAGTTTTAACCCTAGGTAACATCAGTAGCTTTATCTTACTTTATACCATTGCTGGTTGGTTCCCTGGTTTTTTGGTGTTTTTTACCCTGACCTATTCAATAGTAGGTGCATATGATCTTACCCTAAGTAAACATACCTTAAATAGACTGTATCCGGTTCTTGCTTACTTTCGTTACTTCTTTGAATCAATACGAACAGAAGTTCAACAGTATTTTATTGCAAATAACACCGAAGAAATGCCTTTTAATCGCGAACAAAGAGATCTGGTTTATCGACGTGCAAAGTCGGTAACAGACACCATTCCCTTTGGCACTCAACGAGATTTAATGCAAACTAACTATCAAAGTATATGGCACTCGCTAGCACCAAAAACAATAAAGGATGAATCTAAGCACGTTTCAGTTGGCGGGCGACAATGTTCAAAACCCTATAAAGCGTCAAGATTAAATATATCAGCAATGAGTTATGGCTCTTTAAGTGCAGAAGCTATTGAAGCGATGAATCTAGGCGCAGGTGCAGGTGGCTTTTATCATAATACTGGCGAAGGTGGTGTTAGCCCTTATCATTTAAAGCATGGTGGAGACTTGGTTTGGCAAATAGGTACGGGGCTTTTTGGCTGTCGAAATGAAGATGGCCGTTTCAATCCTGTGATGTTTGCTAAAACGGCTCAATTAGCACAAGTAAAAATGATTGAAATAAAGTTGTCGCAGGGCGCTAAGCCTGGTCATGGTGGCGTACTTCCTAAAGCTAAGATAACAGATGAAATCGCGCAGATCAGAGGTGTCAGTAAAGAAGAAGATTGTGTCTCTCCGGCGATTAACCCTGAATGCAATAGCCCATTTGAATTACTGTTATTTGTTAGCCAACTTAGAGAGTTAAGTGGTGGCAAGCCCATTGGTATCAAACTTTGTGTTGGTAACCCCGCTGAATTTTTATGTCTTGGCAAAGCCATGTTGGAAAGTAACATATACCTTGATTTTATTACGGTTGATGGCGCAGAAGGGGGCACAGGCGCTGCACCCGTGGAATTTAGTAACAGACTTGGTATGACCTGCTTGGAAGGAACCTACTTTGTTCATCAGGCACTTGTTGGATTAGGACTACGTAAACAGATACGGGTGATTTCAGCCGGTAAAACAGCTTCAGGTTTTGACATGCTTAACAAGGTTGCCTTTGGTGCTGATATTGTTAACGCGGCCCGAACATTTATGATGTCATTGGGCTGTATTCAATCTAGGCAATGTGACACCAATATGTGCCCTACGGGGGTCGCCACACAAGATAAAAATCGCTCTAAAGCCATCGATATAGAAGTAAAAGGCAAACGTGTAACCTCATTTCATCATCACACCCTAAATAGCTTCTTTGAATTATTGGGAAGCATGGGACTAGATGATGTCTCGCAGTTAACTTACAACATGATAAAACGTAGAACACCAAACGGCATGTTAGAATCTAATACCCACACAGTACCTGAACTGACTGAGAGTCAGTTAACGCAAGAAAATATTACTGGGATGTGGTTAACATGGTGGAATCAAGCCTCTAGCGATACTTTTTATGTTAATGATATTGCGCCTTTGGTACCACCTGAATTAGCCGTTAAGCAAATTTCTTAATGATTACTTGAGCGTTGCGCAATACTATTTTATTGTTATCGCTGAGGTTGAGAACCGTTTAATTATCAATGAATATTGACCATTAAAGCTCTAATATCGTGGTTCATATTATGAGCCACGATATTAGGATAGAACGTCTGCTTCATTAATAAAATAGACGGTCGTATTGATAATTACCTTAATATTTTTAATGGTTAAAAGCGGCCAAAAGACTTTTTAGTGTTGATAAGCCAAGGAAAAGGGTAGCGGGGCACTAACGACCTACTTTACCTTTAACAAGTGGCTTAAAAGAAAGCACGCTATATTGCCCTTGGCTGTCATCTTTACCATTGTTGAGTATTGGCGAACGGTGAAGTTTATTAACGGTAACGTAAATTTTATCATCGTCTCCGTAACTAAAACCATCAGGCCACACAAGACGTTCATCTTTAAATAACACTTGGTAATCGCCACTAGGTTTAACCACGCCAATAGCGCCGTTAGTAATATCGGTGACATATATATTGCCGCCACCATCGATAATAATACCATCAGAAATAGGCTTAGTACCGTAGTGCTGTACTTTTTCCTCTAGCTCTTTACTTGACAGACTTTCATTTATAATTGCGCTTGTGGCAACACGATATACCGATGTGCCCGACATGGAGCCAAAGTATAACCAGTCTTCATTGGGCTCAAGAGTGATTGGGTTTACACCCAAACGCGCAGCTTGCCCGCCAATTTTCATTGTGCGACCGTCAATAACTATGTCGATGTTTTCAGCACGAGTATAATGGCTGTCTTGCAGTATTCTTCGTGCGGCACCTGTTTTAAGGTTAACAGCAATAATTGCGGCTTGACTACCTTGTGCCGTGTCAGCAATATAGATATAGCCATTTTTGTTATCAACGGCTAAGTCGTTTAGAAACGACGTATCTGTAATCGTTGGCTTTGCTAAATAAATAATTTTATCAAGCTGCTCACTTTTAGTATCCCAACCCACTAATCGTCCCGCATGATCAGGACCCGACGTATCTAGCATCCATAACACACCCTCGGCTGATACATTAATACCAAGAACACCGTAAAAACCTTTACCATTATTGTAAGCATATGCCCATTCTTCATTAGGATAAGGTTTTGTGGTGCCGTCTGGCATAAGCTCCATGATCTTTTGCTTTTGTCCATAAAATCCATGTATCGACAAAAACTTTCTTCCCGATGGCGTAATAGCAATGTTACCCGGTGGATGTTGTGCATCGAATGTAGCGACTGTGTGAAGCTCGCTGTTATTGGCTAATGTAGTCGCTGTAGTGAGTAATGCTATGCTGTAAGCTATTACTGAAAGTAATTTTTTCATTTTTATACCTATTATTAAGTTATTAATAATTATACTTAATCGTCTTAGAGAGTCTCTTACATTTGTAGGACTGCTTTTAAAAACCTTCTAAAACAATTTTTCCAATCGATTGTCCTGATTCAAGTATTTTATGGGCCGCTCTTAGGTTTTTAGCGTTAATGGTTCCTAAGTTTTTACCGACCGTAGTTTGGATATATCCTTGGTCAATCAAGTCTGCAATTTTGTTAAGTAAGCGATGTTGCTCATTGATATCTGTTGTTTTGAACATTGAACGTGTAAACATAAACTCCCAGTGCAGGGATAAACTTTTAAATTTAAGTTTACTGATATCAAGCGACTTAGGATCGTCAATTAAGGCTATCTTTCCCATTGGAGCTAACAGTTCAACAAAGCTATCTAAATAGGAGTCAGTATGCGTTAAACTAGCAACGTGTGTTACTTGCCCTATAGCTAATTGTTCAATTTGTGCTACTAGTGATTTGGAGTGATCGATAACATAATCTGCCCCCAGTTTTTTTACCCATTTTGCAGAACTATCACGTGACGCCGTAGCAATGACAGTTGCGCCTGTTAGTGCACTTGCTAACTGAACTAAAATCGAACCGACACCTCCCGCCGCGCCAACAATTAAAATTATATCGTTTGATTTTTTCTTTATCTCAGGATGTTGTTGTTTGATTAATAAGCGTTCAAACAATAATTCCCAAGCAGTAATCGCGGTTAATGGTAATGCAGCGGCCTCGCCATCGGATAAACTTTTTGGCTTATGACCGACGATGCGCTCATCAACTAATTGATATTCGGCGTTACTTCCTTGGCGATTTAAATCTCCGGCATAAAAGACTTTATCCCCAGGTTTAAAGTGACTCACTGACTCACCTATGGCCACGACTTCACCAACAGCGTCCCAACCAAGCACTTTGTATTCATCGTTCTCTGCTGCAACATTTTGACGGATTTTGTAATCTACAGGGTTAACAGCGATAGACATAACCTGTACTAATAAGTCATGTCCTGAAGCTGTAGGTTGCGATAGTTCGATGTCTATTAATGATTTAGGATTACTGATCGGTAATGATTGTATGTAGCCAACTGCTTTCATGGTTTTTCTCCAAAGCTTTAAAATTGTTAATTACGGGGAGTTAACGTTAATTGTTATGGTGATTATAATGATATGACTTGATCGCTCAAATAGAAACAGCATAATGATAGAATCTTTATCAAATTATTTTTGACAATCATGCTATTAGAAGATCTTAATGTAATCTTAAAAGTTGCCGAATTTCGCAGTATTACTGCAGCGGCAGAGAGTTTAGACATGCATACAGCAACAGCTAGTGCAGCAATAAAAAGGGTTGAACGTGCGCTTGGCGTTGATCTGTTTATACGAACGACTCGAAGCTTAAGGCTCTCTGTTGCAGGAGAAAGGTATATTCCAAATTGTCAGCAAGCATTGCAAATGCTTGACGTAGCTAAGCAAAATGTTAAAGATGATTTAGACATTATTGATGGTGAATTAAGAATTTCTATCCCCTCAGATTTAGGTCGGAATTTAGTATTACCTTGGCTTGATGAATTTATGGAAGAGCACACAGGGATCAGTGTTAAATTACATGTCAGTGATAGTAATATTGATTTCTATAGGGATCCCGTTGATATTGCCTTGCGCTATGGTTCACCAAATGATGCCAACCTTTACGGTTTTAAAATCTGTAATGTACCACGAGTTATTTGTGCAACACCTCAGTACCTAGAAGCGCATGGTATACCCAAGCATCCTAATGATTTGACCACACATAACGGTCTTCTATATAAGTTACATGACATTGTTCATGATGTATGGGAATTCTCTTATAAAAGTGAGTTTATTAAAGTCAAAATGAAAAGTAATCGCGTTTCAAACGATGCTGACCTAGTCAGGCGTTGGTGTGTAAGTGGTAAGGGAATAGCTGTAAAATCTAGTTTAGATATGTCATATGACTTGCTGAGTAACCAACTTGTGACACTATTAACTGGCTTTGTCCCTAAGCCAACAGAATTATGGATTATTTGCCCAAGTAGACAGACCATTACTCCGGCAGTTCGCCTGCTTAGAGAACACTTAAAAATAAAGTGTAACTATGTTCTTACTCAACTTATAAACAAAGGTATTTTAGCTCAAGCGGATGTCTACTAATTGAGCATTCTATTTGATTTAAATGAGCGATTTTATTGATTTGAAGTTTGATGGTAATCCTCAATGCTTTAGAGACTAGTGACGTCAATGTAGTATTCTTGTGTATAAATAGGTGAAATACCAACGGCAGTAATAAGCTTGTTGGAGAGATTTTCAGCTAAAAATAATTTCTTATGATTTGCAATAACGTCATCCGTCACTCAATTATATTAACATGACTTTAGTGCCTGTTATTGACGTAATGAACTGAAAAGCTTAATGTCTTCTTTGACTACTGAGCTGTCAAGTATGGAATACATTTAACGTAATAAAAAGGACATCGATGAAACATCTTTTATTAACTATATTAACCACTACTTTAATCGTGCTTAGCGCTTGTGGCGGCGGTGCTGATAAAAAAACACCAGAGATTAATATATTGCCACCGGTTGAGGAAGGCTTCACCTTACAAAATATTCGCTTTGATTCAAGAGATTATTATGAAGGAGAGCAGGTTACTGTTACAGAAGGTACTCGCTTTGAAGTTCAGTGGGTATCACCGACTTCTGCAGCCTACAGAATAGATTTATACTTATCGATTAATGGCGACGTATATTCTGACGATAATAAAATAGCCGGGCTTAAATGTGGTAGCGCTTCTTTCTCACTCTGCCCAAACGCAACAGGTGAAGTTCAATGTGTAATTGATGACAACAGCTTATCTTGCTCTTTTGGAAACAAATCTGTAGGAAGCGAGTCTTTTCAAGATAATGACCTATCAAGCTTAAGGTTTATTATAAGAGGTTGTGATGCCCTCAGTAACTGTGATGTAAAAACGTTTAATTTGTCAGTACAAAATAATATGGGTAATTAAAATCAACGTTTATTAAAACCGCTCTCAAAGGTAGATATCAACAGGCAGAAAATAGATGTTTCACCTAATCCAAGCCCACCAATAACTGCCAGCAAGGCTACCATAGATGTCGTTCATCATAAAAAGGCTAATGCTACTTTTGTCTGCTTATCTGACAAACTAGGCATTATAATTAATAATCTCTTAAACAGTTTATAGTACCGACTTAATAGATAACTCGTACGAAGTTGCCTATGATTGTTCACATATCATGAATAAACTCTTATAATACTCTGCGTATGGTTTTTAAGGGTTTTTATGTTTAAAGCAGTGTTAAGAATGTTTATTATAGCAATGATGCTTGTTGCCTTCGTTGGGCAAGCAATTAGCTTTAATACTGCTATGTCTTGTGAAAATTCAGAAAAATCTCTTTCTTTTGACACCAGCGAAAAAGTAAAACATTACGGTTTAAATACAGCTAGTAAAGCTAACCCAAAAGACTGCTGTGGTATCGAATGTTGCGATGTTAATTGTACTTGTATTGTTAATGCATGTTCATCAACTGTATATTTTAATACTGTCGTTCACTCAGCTAAAATAACTATCTTAGCTGAAGCTTTTTATATGCAACAATTTGAGCAGCTTAAATCTATTTCTCCCTTGCTCTATCGGCCTCCTATTTTTACCTCATAAAAACTTAGAATAACAAAGATTGTACAACTCATCACTTTTCAAGTTAATTAGCGCCCTTGTGCTGAATTATTATCAAGTAATACCTGAGGTAAAAATGTTTAAAATATCATTAAAAACGGCAGTAGCCATGCTGTTAATCCCTGCGTTTTCTTACGCGAATGAAAATAACAATGAAGATGAACACGACAAAGAACACCATGAACATAACGATAACAAAATTGAAAAAATTCAAGTAAGCGCTTCTCGTTTAGGTCGTATCGTTACTGAATCGGCAACACGAACCGAAATTATTAATGGGGAAGAAATACAAGAAAAAGCGCTAATGCGTCCAGGGAATATCTCCATGTTAGTGGCTGAAACGGGTGGCGTTAGAGTGCAAACTACCTCGCCTGCGTTAGGAAGTTCCAACATTCGACTGCAAGGAATGTATGGTCGTTACACACAGCTCTTAAGTGATGGTTTACCCTTATACGGTGGTCAAACCGCTTCAATTGGCCTGTTGCAAATTCCACCTACAGACCTTGCAAATGTTGAAATAATTAAAGGGTCTGCTTCTTCTCTTTATGGTGGCTCAGCACTTGGAGGAGTGATTAATCTAATTTCACGCACACCTTCAGATGTTTATGAGGGCGAAGTGTTACTTAATGCTACGTCTAAAAATGGTCAAGATATCACTTCATACTTTGCCGCTCCTTTAACTAGCGCTTTAAGTGCATCGATTACTGCTGGAGTTCATCATCAAGAAGAGCAAGACTTAGATAACGATGGCTGGATTGATTTGGCTGGCTACGAAAGGCACAGTGTCCGACCTCGTTTCTATTGGCAGCAAGATAATGGTGCAAACCTTTACGTTACCTTGGGTGCAATGAAAGAACAAAGAGATGGTGGTACTTTAGGTGACGCTACTTTACCTGATGGTAATAGTTTTCCTCAAACACAGGGTACGCTTAGAACCGATGTTGGTTTCATATATGACCGCCCATTGGGGCAGGTGATGACTATTAATGTCCGTGGCTCGGCAATGAAACAAGACCACGAGCATGAATTTGGTCCTGTTCAAGAGGATGATAGCCATACAAGCAGCCTGATTGAGTCGAGTTTGTCAGGGTATTCTGATAAAGCGGCATGGCTAGTTGGCTTAGCACTACAGTCTGAAAAGTTCGAATCTGATACCTTTTCTGAATTTAATTATTCCTATCAAGTGCCGGGACTATTTTCGCAACTAGATTATGAAGTCAGTGATGATATTTCTATGTCGCTTAGTGCACGTGCTGATTGGCATAATGAATACGGAACACAAGTAAGCCCGCGAATTTCATTATTATACAACCAAGAAAGCTGGTCGGTTAGAGGGGCATATGGGCAAGGTTTTTTCGCACCAAGTCCTTTTATTGAAGATATTGATGAAGCCGGTTTATCTCGACTTGCGCCGCTAGAGAGTCTTGATGAGGAGCGAGCATCTACCGCATCTATAGATTTTAGCTATGTGCTGGGCAGTGTAGAAACTAGCCTAACATTATTTGCGTCAGATATTGATAACGTTACTGAGTTAGCTGTGATTAATAGTGATGATGCTTCAAGAAAGCAAGTTCTTATCGTCAATGCTGCTGGCGAAAGTAACATTAACGGTGCTGAATTATTACTACGCTATCGCTGGCAAGATATTAAATTTACCGGTAGCTATCTATACATAGACGCCACTAAAGAAAGAGATCCGCAATTTGGCCGAGTACCCTTAGCGTTAACCCCTAAACATTCGGCTGGTCTTGTTGTAATGTGGGAAGAACATGGTAGTCATATGGTAGGATTTGAAGCTTACTATACGGGTACACAACAACTTGAAAACAACCCATATCGAGAGCGAAGCAGCCCTTATTGGCACTTAGGGCTGCTGGGTCAAATTACCATCGGACAAGTAAGTTTTTTTGTTAATGCTGAAAACTTGTTAAATGTGCGACAAACAAAGGATGACTCTTTAGTATTACCCGAACAAGCACCTAGCGGTCGATGGACAACCAACATTTGGTCAAGAAACGATGGTTTTACTGTTAATGCTGGTTTACGTTTTAAATTTGGCGGTTAAAACCATACTATATTAGTATAACGATTTGTTGGATTGACCATATTGTATTAAGTGTTTTTAGAGGGGATACCGGCAGTTTTAGCTGTCCCCTGATTCGAATAACGGGTGCTTTGGTGATCTTAAATGAGCTATTAGGGGCTTCTAATGGCTAGCGTTTAGTTCTCATCGTCACCCTAAACCCTAAATAGGGATTAGGGTGCTAAGTTTATCAGTCTCACTCAGCCACAACTGAGATAAAGAATGTAAAACCTCAAGTCTATAATGTAACATTAGTCAGCGTTAACAGGTTACTCGATTAACCCATCAAAAAAATGCTCATAATGAAGATTAACTATTTAGGGATCTTTAGTTTAAATTTTGATTGTTTAACATGAGACTGTCTCTTTGATATTCAGCGCCAGTTAGGCGCTATTTATTTAAATAAGCGATAAGGTTATTGATTGTAATGAAGTTCAATGACTAGTTAACATAAAACTCTATATACTATAATCTAAGAGGATTAGTACCAAGTGGTCAATTTGTATTTAGGATTGTGATGAAAGTTAAGTTGAAGTCTGACGAAAAAATTAAAAAAATTAGCGATAAAGAAATATACCAAGAAATTTTTGATGCAATATTATCGTTTCGTTTACGCCCTGGTACTCGGCTGACTGAAGAAAATTTATCAAAAATATTCAATGTGGGTCGTACAACGATTCGTAGTGCTTTACTGCGACTTTCTCAAGACCATATTATTGAAATTCAACCGAACAAAGGGGCATTTATCGCAAGTCCGACCGTTAAACAAGGTAAAGATATTCTTGAAGCTCGAAAATTAATTGAAGTAGAGATTGTTAAAGATGTCATTAAGCATGCAACGCATAGTGACTTCGACTTATTGAAAAAAATAGTTAAATCAGAAGAAAATAATATCAAACGTGAACATATGGTTGAAGGTATTCAACTCGGTGGCGACTTCCATTTGATGCTGGCGAAGATATCAAAAAACACCACGCTTGAGCGCATTCTGACAACCTTAATACCGCAAACCTCTTTAGTGATTGTACTGTATGAAAACCCTGATGCGCCTAAATGCTCGCATTTTGAACACTTCGAGCTTATCGACGTAATGGAAAAAGGTCAGGTTGAAAAAGCTACAGCACTTATGTATCAACATATTCATAGTATTGAGACGCGTTTAAATTTAGATGAAAAAGAATTTACTAACGATTTAGTTGATATATTTAAAAAACGTTAATGCGTTAACGGTTAGGTCTTTGGTTAAAATATGGCAATAATAAAAATTTCTGATGATGATTTAGTCAATACACAACAAAAAGCTAGGTTATTAAACAAAAATAAAATAATAAAAGCTGCTGAACAAGAATTTAAGAAATATGGCTTTAATGGTGCGTCCATTGCGCGTATTGCTGAAACGGCAATGTTACCCAGAAGTAACATTCATTATTATTTCACGAATAAACTCGCGCTTTATGGTGCGGTGTTAACTAATATTATCAATTTATGGAATCAAGCTTTTGCTGATATAAAGCCCAATGATGACCCAGCAAAAGCAATTGCAAGCTACATAGATGCGAAAATAGAGTATTCAAGAACTAATCCTACTCCTTCAATTATTTTTGCTAGTGAGTTACTGCATGGCGCGCCTTATTTAAGTCAATATTTGAAAACAGATTTTAAACAGTGGATCACTGACAAAGCTAACATCATTCAATCATGGCAAGCGCAAGGTAAGTTAGATGAGCAAATATCAGCTTACCATTTGTTGTTTACTATTTGGGGGGCAACTCAACATTATGCTAATTTTTCAGTTGAGATTGAAGCTGCTTTAGATAGGCCGCTGACCAATAGCGACTTTGATGATGCTAAAAGAACGATAAAACATATCATTTTAAAAGGTTGTGGTATGCAGCTTGTTGAGAAGCGCTAACAATAGATATAACTCTTATAATTTCAATCCCTTCCTGTAGAAAAATCACCAATATTTTTAAAAACATAAAGTCATTGTAATTTTTTGGCTTTGTTTATGGGCAAAAATACTTGTTTGTACTGATGGTTAATTGTAAACAAGATTGTTGACAATGTTGTTTTTGTTTCATATGCTAAGTTGATGTTTAGTAATGAATGTAAATTACACAACACAACACAAGCCTTAAGCTATAGTTAGGTTGGCAAATTAAGCCGCGCTATAAATGCAATATAAATTCTTTAGAAGGGTCAGAAATTTGGAAGCGTATTTGTTCGATGTATTAAATTTTTTAGTGCGAAGTTTTCATATCATTACCGGCATAGCTTGGATCGGCGCATCATTTTATTTTGTTATGCTAGATAATTCATTACATACACCTAAAAATCCTGCAGACACCAAAAATGGTGTTTTTGGTGAGTTATGGGCGGTACACGGTGGTGGTTTTTATCATTCGCAAAAATACATGTTGGGTCCCAAAAACCAACCTTTAGACGATAATCTTCATTGGTCTAAATGGGAAGCATATACAACGTGGATCAGCGGTTTCTTTTTGATGGCTATTGTCTACTGGTATGGCGCTGATATTTACCTTATTGATACAAGTGTTGCTGATATATCGCAAAGCACAGCCATTGCAATTAGCTTAGGCTTTATGTTTGGTGGCTACATTATTTACGATTTCTTATGTAAATCTGCTTTAGCTAAAAACGATTTAGTTTTAGGTGTTGTGATTTTTGCACTTGTCTCTACCGCCGCTTATGCATTAACACACATATTTAGTGGTCGTGGCGCTTTTATGACCTTTGGTGCCATGTTAGGTACTATTATGGCAGCTAGCGTATTCTTTGTTATTATTCCTGGCCAAAAGAAAATGGTCGAAAGGCTCATCGCAGGCGAGAAAGTTGACGCCGCCCCGGGAATAGCAGGCAAACAGCGTTCTGTTCATAACACTTATTTTACCTTACCTGTTGTCTTTGTGATGATAAGTAATCACTATGCCATGACCTATAACCATGAGTATAACTGGTTAATATTAATGGGTATTTCAATGGCAGGTGCCTTAATACGGGTGTTCTTTGTTTCGCGTCACACGCCAGGAAAACCACTAACAGGAGCGTTAGTTACTGCTGTAGTTATTATGGTCGTCGTTATCTGGGCTATGGCGCCTAAGTCAATCGTGGCGAACACTGATTCAACAGCCTCACCAGTAGAATTCTCTCAAGTTCAAGCCATTATTAAACAGCGTTGTTCATCTTGTCATGCAGACAAACCTACACAAGCTGGTTTTGCCGCTGCGCCTAAAGGCTTTATTTATGACACACCTGAACAAATTAAAGCGCAAGCCACTCAAATTTATCAGCAAGCCGTAGTCCTTAAAGCTATGCCTATAGGTAACTTAACCAAAATTACCGACTCAGAGCGGAAGTTAATTGCACTGTGGTATCAACAACGTCAAACAACAAAAGAGTAATGTAACCTTTACTTTATACAACTAAATAATCATGGAATAAAAAGTTACAACAAAACATAAACCGAGAAGATAAATGAACATGATAACCACAGTTATTAGTGCTGCATCTTTTCTATTTCTTGGTTTGAGTTCGGCTACAACACAAGCTGCTACTTTTAATACATTTAAAGTAGCAGGCTTATATGGCACAGGACATAATAAACGAAGCACTGATGGCAATGAAGCAACGTTCACTATTGCAAATGCAACAGGCTTTACGTGGGATGATAGCTATTTTTTGCCGATGTAGCCCATGTCAGTGATGCAAATTCAACAGGTTGTACACATCTCGAGTTTGCTCCTAGCTATCGCCTCTAACAAGTCACCTCCAAGATAATAAAAATGGCAGGTGACTCTGTTTCTAGTGCAAATTTACAGGTTTTTGTAACCCATGAACAACAAGACTTTAATTTTCATGCAGGAATTTGGCACATGGCCTTAATTTTAGAAAAAGACCGACTTTTTTCGTCTTTGATAGGGCCGGTGCTGGCAAACATTGTAATGAACTTACTTTAGAAAACGAAACTATTGAGTTGACATTAGCATGAGTAAAATAGATATGAATAACTACCCTCGAGACATGAAAGGATACGGAGAGCATGCACCTAAGGTTACTTGGCCAAATAAGGCAAAAGTGGCGGTGCAATTTGTGATCAACTATGAAGAAGGAGCCGAGAATTGCATTTTACATGGTGATAATGCCTCGGAAACTTTTCTATCAGAAATCATTGGCGCACAACCGTTTGTTAACGAACGACATATGAACATGGAGTCTTTTTATGAATATGGCAGCCGTGCAGGTTTTTGGCGATTACATCGTTTATTTTCTCAGCGAGGCTTACCTGTAACTGTTTTTGGTGTCGCGATGGCGATGCAACGTAACCCTGAAGCAGTTGAAGCGATGTTAAAAGCAGATTGGGAAATTGCGAGTCATGGATACAGGTGGATAGACTATCAAAATGTACCGATTGAAACCGAGCGTGAACATTTAAAAAAAGCGATAGCTATTCACAAAGAAATGACAGGACAAAAACCTAAAGGTTGGTATCTTGGCCGCATGAGTGAAAATACTCGACAGTTGGTCATGGAAGAAGGCTCTTTTTTATACGATGCTGATAGTTATGCTGATGATTTACCTTATTATGTAAAAGGTAAAGAAAAGCCACATTTAATTGTCCCTTATAGTTTAGATGCCAATGATATGCGTTTTGCTAGTCCGCAAGGTTTTAATTCAGGTGAACAGTTTTATTGTTATTTAAAAGATACTTTTGATACCTTGTATGCTGAAGGGGCTGATGCGCCAAAAATGATGTCTATTGGTTTGCATTGCCGCATTATTGGCCGACCAGGTCGTTTTGCAAGTCTGGTTAAGTTCCTAGATTATATTGGAAAATATAATGATGTCTGGGTGTGTAGGAGACAAGATATTGCAGAGCATTGGTTAGCAAACCATAAAGCAGAATAAGTAGTAAGTAGCTAAAATTATTGCAATAACAAACAATTAGCAAACCATAAAGCAGAATAAGTAGTAAGCAGCTAAAATTATTGCAATGACAAACGATTAGCAAACCATAAAGCAGAATAAGTAGTAGCAAGTACCTAGTGATACTGCAACAACACCAAGAGCCTTAATTGAAAAGGTTTGACTGGTGTTGTTGTTAACAGATTGAGCATAGGGTAAAAATATTACAATGCCCCCCTCAAAAGAAGTAAGTTGAAACAAAGATTACACTAGCAGTAAAACCAAAATATTCTGTTCTTCTAACCGCCAAAAAAGGCATGGTTAACGCACCCAAAATGCCAAGATGAGTTGGAATACGATTTAAAAATGGTGGTTTATCTTGTTGGTCACCTTTATTTGCAAAGTAGTCTGCCACATGGAGCATGATAACGTATTCTCCAACTTCAATTTTGGTGTCGCCAAGTAATCACTCGTTTTTTCATCCGTCAGTATTGATTATCACTGCTAGTAAACGGACGATTAATCTAGATTTTTTATACACATTACTCGCTTTATAGGTCAACTTTTCGATAAATACAGGTGATCTTGAGATGATTATTAAGGTGTTTTATTAAGCATAAATATTGTTTGATGTTAATAGAGTTGACTCAAAGATAGGTTGTCAACAATTATGTATGCAATCTATCGTCTTTATTGACAGGTATTGTGAATTTGTATACATTCATCAGCATTGCAGCTTTAGATAAAGACGCTTATCAGCGCAGACCTCAACAGATAATTAACATAACAATCAAAGTATAATTAAGGAATAAGTGGTTAAGGAAATGACAATATATCAACAGAAAAACTTGCTAAAAGTAGATATTGATTTAGTAAAATTCATAGAAGAAGAGGTTTTACTCGGCTTAAACATCTCTGCTGATAATTTTTGGAAATCCTTATCAACAATCACTCATCAATTAGGGCCTGAGAATAGAGCCTTATTAGTAAAACGCACTCAATTTCAGGAACAACTTGATGATTGGAATCTCGCGCATCAAGATAATTTTGATATTGAGGAATATAAACAATTTCTTTTTGATATAGGCTATTTAAGCCCTGAAGGTGATGACTTTCTTATCACCACAAACAACGTAGATAGTGAAGTAAGCTCACAAGCAGGACCACAACTTGTTGTTCCCGCCGCCAACGCTAGATTTGCATTAAATGCCGCTAATGCTCGCTGGGGAAGTTTATACGATGCCCTTTATGGAACTGATGTCATTAGTGGTGAAGATGGCGCTGAGAAAAAAGCAACGCATAATCCTATTAGAGCAGCAAAAGTAGTCGCTTACGGTCGTGAATTTTTAGATGATCACTTTCCACTCGTCAACGGCTCACATCATCAGTCATGTGCTTATACTATTGACAATAAAAAGCTTTTAGTCACTTTAGTTGATGGTCGTACTTCACTATTAAAAAATACTGAACAATTTATTGGCTTTCAGGGGGATAAGAATAAGCTCAGCTCAGTTTTACTTAACCATCATGATTTACGTGTGGCGATAGAAATAGATGCAAGCTCAGCTATTGGTAAAACAGACGCTGCAGATATAAAAGATATTACTTTAGAATCAGCATTAACCACAATACAAGACTTTGAAGATTCGGTAGTTGCAGTAGACGCCAAAGAAAAAATTCATGTTTATCGTAATTGGTTAGGGCTAATGAAAGGTGACTTAAGTGAAACTATTGATAAAGCCGGTAAAATAACTCAGCGAGTATTAAAAGCTGATAAAATTTATCAGGACCTTAACGGTGGCAACTTGAATTTGCCAGGACGCAGTTTATTATTCTGTCGAAATGTTGGCCACTTAATGACTAACGCTGCAATACTCGATCAAGAGGGCTTCGAAATTCAAGAGGGCATCATGGACGCCATGATAAGCACCTTAATAGCCTTACACGATTTACAAAAAAATAGTATTCACCGTAACTCAAGAAAGGGTAGTGTCTATATTGTAAAGCCTAAAATGCATGGCCCTGATGAAGTGGCTTTTGCTAATAAACTCTTTAATGCTGTTGAAGATGGTTTAAGTCTTGATAGATATACCATTAAAATTGGGGTAATGGACGAAGAACGTCGCACAACAGTCAACCTGAAAGAGTGTATTAGAGCCGTAAAAAATCGCGTTGTATTTATTAATACTGGTTTTTTAGATAGAACGGGCGATGAAATACATACCAGTATGTTACTAGGTCCCATGGTGTTAAAAGGTGATATGAAAGCACAACCCTGGATTAAAGCCTACGAAGATAGGAATGTAGATATAGGTTTAGCCTGCGGTTTTTCCGGTAAAGCACAAATTGGTAAAGGGATGTGGGCTATTCCTGATGAAATGGCTGATATGATGAAAATGAAAATTGCTCATCCTTTATCAGGTGCTAATACGGCATGGGTTCCATCACCAACCGGGGCTACCTTACATGCTATACATTACCATCAAGTGAATGTATTTGAGGTACAGAGTAGGATTGCGCAAAGATCTCGTACTCGTCTAAATGATATATTAACAGTACCCTTATTAAAAAAATCTGAGCAATTGGGTAAAGAGGCGATTGAAAAAGAGCTTAATAACAATGCCCAAGGTCTATTGGGTTACGTAGTTCGTTGGGTTGATTTAGGCATGGGCGCTTCAAAAGTCCCCGACATTAACAATGTTGGCTTAATGGAAGATAGAGCTACATTAAGAATTTCTAGTCAGCACATTTGTAACTGGCTAGCACACGGTATCTTATCTGAGTCTGAAGTGAGGTCTTCCTTAGAAAAAATGGCGGTTATTGTTGATCAACAAAATGCCCATGACCCTTTATATCAGCCAATGTCTGCTAACTTTGCAAGTAGTTTAGCTTTTCAAGCAGCATTAGATCTTGTCTTTAAAGGGAAAACACAGCCCAATGGTTATACCGAGCCTTTACTTCACGCTTACAGGAAAGAATTTAATGAAACCCAAACAACAAGGAAAAACGAAGATGTCAAATAAAAGTACATATTATGCGCCTACAGGTGGATTACCACCACAAACACAATTGATCTCTGATCGCGCTATTTTTACCGAAGCTTACGCAATTATTCCTAAAGGTGTGTTAACCGATATTGTTATCAGTTATTTACCCTTTTGGAATAATATGAGGATGTGGGTGCTGGCTCGTCCATTGAGTGGCTTTTCAGAAACTTTTTCTCAATACATAGTAGAAGTAACACCAAACGGCGGCTCTGAAAAACCAGAACTTGATGAAAATGCTGAAGGTGTACTCTTTATTGTTGAAGGTGAAATGGATGTTACTATCGAAGGGACAAATCACCATATGACATCAGGCGGGTATGCTTATTTGCCTGCAGGTGCTCAATGGACACTTAAAAATAATAGTTTAGAAAATGTAAAGTTCCATTGGATCCGCAAAGCTTATCAAGTCGTTGAAGGCATCGATGCACCAGAAGCTTTTGTAACCAGTGACCATGAAGTTGAAGCTATTGAAATGCCTAATACCGGTGGTGTATGGAAAACCACAAGATTTACTGAGCAATCAGATATGCGCCATGATATGCATGTAAACATTGTAACTTTTGAGCCAGGCGGCGTGATCCCTTTTGACGAAACACATGTGATGGAACATGGATTATATGTTTTAGAAGGTAAAGCTGTTTATCATTTAAACGGTGAATGGGTTGAAGTAGAGGCGGGTGACTTTATGTGGTTACGTGCTTTTTGTCCACAATCTTGCTATGCCGGTGGCCCAGGTCCATTTAGATATTTATTATATAAAGATGTAAATAGACATATGCCATTTATACGTCCGAGAAGTTAATCTCTTCTGTGCTTATAGTTACTCTATACGTACTTTTTAGTAAAATATCGAATGTGATAATAATGTTGGATATTTTACTTTAGCCTCTGGCTAACAAGAGGTTTACCTATTTCTGTTAAAGGTATCCTTGTAGGCGGAATAGGGCTCTTAGCTGCTAACATTTAAAAAAAACTATAAAGCCAGCAAAACATGATGCTAGCTACCAAGAAATGCTTGAGGTATGTCAATTAGTGAAGCTAACTTCATTTATTGATAGCTTATCGTTTGGTATTAATACTTGGCTAGGCTCTAAAAGTGTAGGATTATTAGTTGGCCAAGCACAACGATTACAGATTGCACCGTTGTTGTTACGTCCAGAAAAGGTGCTGATTTTAAACAAGCCAACCAAAGGACTAGATCGAGGCAAAGAAGAAGCGGTAATGATCAATATTCTCGCCCATGTAAGAAAACATAAACAGACGTTACTAGTTGCTACTCGTTGTTACTCATTTTTGCGACGGATTTATATTTTTACATCAGGTTAATTTTATTGAAAGTTATAGGCCAAGTATAAAATTTGATAACACGAATATTTATCATCTAGCCAAAACTTATGTTACCGGCATTACAGAAGTGTATTTAATCGCTCCCCACCTTTTTAACGTCGCCTTACATGCTTTTAACGTTCCCCTTAGGCTCATTGGCTCTAACCAAAACACCCACCGCTAAGGGATATGTTTTGAAAATTACAGCATCTTTTTATACCTTGCTCAAATTACTAATTATATTTCAATATATTAGCTTGCAAATAAACCCATTCGTTTATATGCTTTTATGAGGCAGGTTATTAAAAATAATTGGGTATTTAAATGAGTAAAGTTGTATTAATTGTCGACGATAGTATTGTTTCTCGAATGATGCTTAAAGAAATTGTTAAATCTTATATACCTGGAGTCGACATCATTGAAGCTGGAGGTGGAGAGCAGTGCTTGAGCCAATTAACGGCGGAAAGTAAAATTGATATTGCGATTTTTGACTATAATATGCCTGGTATGACAGGTATTGAATTAATCTTTGCATTAGATAAGCTAATTTCAATTCCTAAGCGCGCTTTGTTAACCGCAAATATCCAAGATGACATAAAACAACAGGCTGAGCAAGCAGGTGTTGTTTTTTTAATTAAACCGATTACCGAAGAACTCATTAGCCATTTTTTAAATAGTTAGGGAAGCATATGAAGGATAATTTATCTCCACTTGAAATTGATGCCCTCACCGAAATATTTAACATCGGTATTGGTAGAGCGGCCAACTCCCTGAATAAAATGGTATCTCAACCGGTTGATTTAACTATCCCAAAAGTCGAAATCGTCTCTAACAAAATAGCCAAATCTAAATTGAATTTTGCTAGTGATACAGAAATCAGTGCTGTAATTCAACGATTTGAAGGTGACTTTAAAGGCCAAGCATTACTTATGTTTAGCAAAGAAAGTGGTTTGCAATTAGTTAGTACTTTACTTGGTAATAAGTTTCCACCCGAGGCTTTGTCTGATCTTGAGCAAGATTCTTTAGTAGAAATAGGCAATGTTATTTTAAATGCTTGTTTTGGAACGGTTATTAACTTTCTTAAATCCTCAATAAAAATTGAAATGCCAGAGTTTATACAAGGGGATATTAATAAAGTTTATGTGTATAGCAGCGAAAATGATTGGTCATTATATATAAAAGTTAAGTTCTCTTTACCCGATGATAATATTGAAGGTTTTATCTCTTTTATTATGGATATTACCTCATTAGAGATTTTTCAAGAATCTGTGAGAAAATTTGTTTTTGGCATTACTAACAAAATTGAAGCTTAGCTCTGCTATGAATAATTTAACAAAAGATATTTTATTTAGTTCTGTGAATGATCTTTCTCTTGGTATTATCATTATTGATGAAAACCATCAGGTAGTTTTTTATAATCAGTGGATAAAAGATCACTCTGTTATAGTCGATGATAAAGGTGTTGGTTGTAAACTTGGTGATATTCTAGAGGGGTTTAACTATTCCCGCTTAAGTGATGCATGCAATGAAGCATTAACGTTAGGATTGCCCACTAAACTCTCTAATACTTTTAATCCTAAACCTTTAGCGTTATTCCATAAAAGCCATGTTGGTGATAACGATTACCGTATACAGCAGCAAATATCGATTAAAAGCATCAATACTTCCCCGAATGAACGCTTATGTGAAATTCTGATCCAAGATGTGTCTAGTTCAGTTAAAAAAGAATTGATGCTGAAAAGTTTAGCCGATGAAAATAAGAAACAACAATTAAAAGCTGAATTAGCCAATCGGACTAAGTCACAGTTTTTGGCTAATATGAGTCATGAAATTAGAACGCCAATGAACGGTGTTTTAGGCATGCTAAATTTATTATCAACGACCAAGCAAAGTCAAGAACAAGCTCATTTTACTCGACTAGCACATTCAAGTGCCGATACCTTGCTTCATATCCTAAACGACATTCTAGATTTTTCAAAAATAGAAGCAGGTAAACTTGAAGTTGAATTGATTACTTTTGACCTTTTAAGAAATTTAGGCGATTTGGTTCAGTCTTTATCGATGAATAGCAAAGATAAAAAATTAGAAATTATTCTTGATGTCACCGATGTTGGTCATCAAATGGTCATCGGTGATCCTGGTAGATTAAGACAAATCATTACTAACTTAGTTGGCAATGCAATAAAGTTTACCCCCACGGGTGAAATTGTTATTAAAGCAAAGACAGTTTTAAATGACAATGGAGATATAAAACTACATATCAGTGTCATAGATACAGGAATAGGTATACCAGCGGATAAATGTTCAATACTTTTTGATGTGTTCACCCAAGTCGATGTATCGACAACACGAGAGTATGGTGGCACAGGTTTAGGCTTGTCTATTGTAAAGCAATTATGTGAATTAATGGGGGGAGGCATTACTGTTAGTAGTGTCTTGGGTCAAGGCAGCGAATTTAGTTTTAATATCCAATTAAAACCTAGCACAGAAGAAGTGCAAACTCAGTTAGGTACTCATTTAAATGGAATTAACATTTTAGTTACTGATGATAATCTTACTCATCTTGCCGTGCTTAGCAAACAACTCGGTCTTTTGGGGGCTGAAGTTATTCAAGCTGACAGTGGTAGTAAGGCATTGGCTATATTGAAGCAATACGATAGCCATTATTTTGCTATGGCTATTATTGATATGCAAATGCCGAGCATGTCAGGTAGTGAGTTAAGCGCTGAGATTAGAAAAATTAAGTCACTTGATAAGCTTAAAATAGTGATGTTAACTTCAATGGATCAGATTGTTAAAGGTCCTTTGTCATCAACGTCAGGATTTTCAGATTATTTATTAAAACCTGTGGTCATTGATGAGTTACTTAATATCTTAGATGATACGCTTAACAAGACACAGATATTAAAAAATACGGCTGGCGTTTCAGCTAGCCTTGGAAGTAATATGTTAGAGAATAAAAGTCAGACCACTAAAGCAAAAATATTGTTAGTTGAAGACAACCGAATTAACCAACAAGTCGCTTTAGGTATATTAAGAAAGTTTGATTATTCTATTGATATTGCAGTCAATGGTGTAAATGCAATTGATATCTTAGAGAAGAAAGATCCAGAACATCCTTATGATCTTATTTTAATGGATTGCCAAATGCCAGAAATGGATGGCTATCAAGCCACTGAACATATAAGAAATAATATGGATAGTGTCTTGTTCTCGACTATCCCTATTATTGCAATGACGGCAAATACTATGAAGGGTGATAAAGAAAAATGCTTAGCATCGGGTATGAATGATTATATTTCTAAACCGATAAACCCTAAACTGTTGGAAGAGAAAATTAGTTACTGGTTGAACAAACTTAATTAATTTTAGTAACCAAGTAGTGATTTTCTTGCTAATAAAACAGAAAAATAAAAGCATGGCCACTTTTTCAATACATTAACTTTTTAAAGTATCGCTAAAATTAATTATCATCGCTCATTACTTATTTTATCTGAGCACTATCAAAAACAACATTAGCAGTAAAACTAAATGTTACTGTTAGTGCGATACAAGAGCTTCACCATGAAGTAAACCAATATATGCCGAGCAACATTGTCTAATAACGTTGCTAACGGTATATATATGATCATATTTGCATTATTGACGCTTGAATTCCTTCACATAATGCAGTGTTTTTTTTGATAAGCGGGCAACTTTAGTCTCTCTAGTCGAAACTGAAGGATAAGTTACTATGGTGATGTCATACAATCATTATTTACACTATTAGTGCTGTTATCGTCATCATTAAACTTCAGGTGACAATTTTACTTCTCGCCTATAACTCTGCACTAGACTATCGCATCAGCTTTAAAATATTGATAAAATACGTATAACTTAGGCGACTAATCCTCAACTTTAACTATTCAATAACGCCCTAGTGAAAGGAGTACATGTAAAGATGTTAGAAATAGCGGTTATATACTTAGTTGCAGCACTTGTTGCAGTGCCAGTGGCAAAGAGACTCGGCTTAGGTTCTGTTTTAGGTTATCTGTTAGCGGGAATTTTAATTAGCCCTAGCTTACTCGGCTTGGTTGGCGATCAAACCAGTGTTATGCATTTTGCAGAGTTTGGTGTTGTGATGATGCTATTTTTAGTTGGCCTAGAATTACAACCGGCCAGACTATGGAAATTGCGTCACTCTATTCTAGGCCTAGGCGGCTTACAAGTTATAGCAACAACCACGCTTATTTTTGCACTTTGTTTTTATCTATTCAGTTTGCCTTGGCAAACATCGTTAGCAATAGGGTTGATGTTGGCATTGTCTTCAACGGCGATTGTTTTGCAGACATTGACAGAGAAGGGTTGGATCAAGCAAGACGCGGGGCAAAATGCTTTTTCGGTACTCCTGTTCCAAGATATTGCGGTAATCCCTATTCTTGCGATATTACCACTCCTTGCCTTTCAAGACTTAAGTGCAGCAAAGTCTTCTGGCCATAGTTTGATTGCTCACTTACCCGTTTACGGTCAAGTGGGGATTTCTCTTGCAGTTATTGCAGCCATTATTTTAGCGGGCAAATACATCTCATCGCCATTATTTCGTTACATTGCTGAAACAAGGTTACGTGAAATTTTTACCATTGCGGCATTACTATTAGTTATTGCCATTGCACTGATTATGGAAAAAATAGGTTTGTCTCCTGCGTTAGGTACATTCTTAGCGGGTGTTGTACTAGCTGAAAGCGAGTTTAGGCATGAATTAGAGGCTGATATTGAACCCTTTAAAGGATTATTGCTTGGTTTATTCTTTATAACCGTAGGTGCTTCGATAGACTTTCCTCTTCTTTTTGATAAAATTACCTTTGTTACGCTAACGGTATTAGCCCTTATAACGATTAAAGCACTGGTTCTTTTTGTGTTGGCACATTTTTTTAAGATGAAAGGCAGCCAAAAGATACTGTTCACTTTAGCTTTAGCTCAAGGTGGTGAATTTGCTTTTGTTTTACTTTCATTAACAAGTAATCTACTTATTACCACACCAGAGCAGACTAAATTAATTACACTTATCGTTGCTATATCAATGCTTTGTGCACCATTGTTATTAATTTTATATGAGAAGGTGTTGGTGAGAAAAACTTCTTCCACACCTGAATTTGATGCTATAAAAGACCTCGAACCCACAAAAAATGTCATTATTGCTGGTTATGGACGTTTTGGCCAAATTATAGGACGTTTATTAACGGCTCAAGGCTACCATTTGTCGATTCTTGATCACAGTGCCAGCCAAATAGACTTACTCAGACGTTTTGGTAATAAAGTTTTTTATGGTGATGCCGCTCGACAAGATTTATTAGCAGCGGCAGGGGCCCAAGATGCAAAAATGCTGGTTATTGCTGTAGACGAGCCCGATAAAACATTAGATATTATTAAATTGGCTCGTAAGCACTATCCACATTTAAAAATTCTTGCACGCGCTATTGACCGACGACACGCTTATCAGATTATGCAGCTTGGGGTGACAAGTCTTAAACGAGAAACTTTTGACTCTGCTGTTAATTTTGGTATTGAAGCATTAGTGTTACTTGGCAACGATCCGGTTGAATCGGCTAGAGCAGGAGAACTTTTTGCTGAGCATGATACTGAGTCAATGACAATTTTGGCTGATAAATGGGGTGATGATAAAAGTTATGGGGTAGCGGTTAAACAACGTAGTGAAGATTTACAACAAGTATTACAAAACGATAAAATTGAGCAAAATAAACTAAAAACTCGTCAAAAAAACAACCAATAAAAGTGCTAATAACTCGATGTTATTAGCACGTTATTAACGTATTTAGCATTTATTTGGGGAATGGTCAGTAGAATAATTAACTTAGCTATTCCCCCAGCGCTACTTATGCATTTTTCTGCCATGCAAATTCTTTGAATGGTGCGTCTGTTGGCGTACTCGCAATGTGATTGGTATAGTTACTGATCACTTTTTGAGACAGGCCTAATATTATTTCTAATATTTGCTGTTCGCCATACCCAGCTTCTTTAAAACTGGCTAATTCTGTATCACTAACGTGTCCGCGATTACGAACAATAATCAAGGTCATATCTTGAAGTGCTTGTAACTTCGCGTTTGGCATTGGTGATTGATTACGCAAAGCCTCAGTAATTGCAGCATCAACTTTCATTGAATGAGCAATAGCCGTGTGTGCTGGTACACAGTAATTACAGCCGTGCTCAACATTTATTGTTTGCCAAACAACAGTTAATTCTTCTGCATCAAATGAGGTATTTGTAAATAGCTCATGAAGTTTTTGATATGCTTCAAGAAGTTGTGGTGAGCTAGCGAGTACACCATGTAAATTTGGTAACATGCCAAAAGCTTTAACTGAGCCTTCTAAAAGTGTCTTACTTGCTTGTGGAGCAGATTCAATCGTATGTATTGTTAAAGTTGTCATTTTACTTTCCTTATCATTAATTTAATTTAATTTAATTTAATTTAATTGATCAGATTAAAAATTCACGGTGAATAAGTACTTCACGTCTATGGTGCTTATTTAAAAAATGTACCGATCGGTATGTCTTGATTTTCGTATTGTACCGATCGGTACATTGAAGTCAATCGTAATTAATGAAATAAATTTTATCTATTTAAAGTTCTAGAGGTTTAGGCCATGTTAAAGAGTAAGCAACGTGTTTATCTATGCTGATTAACGAAAGGGTAATTAAAAGTGAACTGAAAGTCTTGTCGTGCCTTATTGGGGGAAGGTAAAACTTTAAATGCCCAGATAAATAATGGTAAATAACGCATTATTGTTGGTTGTGTATAGCCTTGACATTTCGTTTTTAAAAAGAGTGATCTCTTTAGTTAACGCCGATACCTTTAAGCATACTATCTACAGTATATTCTAGTTGTGATCTAGCTACGCCAGAACGAGCCATAGAGGCAGTGCCTTTTAAAAGCGTATATACGCTTAAACTGTTTGCGTCGGCATTTTTATTTAGCCCTAAAGCGATAGCCTCTAAGTCTTGATTAAAAAAATCGACATATAATTGTTTAGGAATCACTTCAGCATCTTTGAGTATCAATTTTGCTTGCTCAGGAATATCACCACTGACCAGTTCTGATTGACATAAAACTAAGTAGCATCCTTTTGCTTGCTCATCGCTGCACTGCATAGTTACAATTGACATCATATGATTTTTCAAACGATTTTTTAGGGGAATATCAGGTGCAAATAATAACGCCATATGAGGTTTCATTTTAGTATCAATATAGCACTGTGTGGCTTTAACAAATAAGGCTTCTTTGTTACCAAAAGCACTGTACATACTTGGCTTGTTAATCCCCATCTCTTTTGTTAAATCGGTGAGTGATGCGCCAACATAACCTTTTTGCCAAAAAACATTCATCGCAGCATTTAATGCGGTAGTCTCATCGAAGGATCTTCTTTTACCTTTTATCACAATATTAGCCTGTAAATTTAACTCAACTCATTGTACCTAACGGTACAGGCGCATTCAAGTAGCAAAAAATGGATAAGGTTATGGAAAAATTTACAGCAAAAGTGATTAATTTTACGATCGGGTATACTAATTTAAATGTAAAAAGGCTACCTAGGTAACCTTTTTAAAATATTACGCTAACTTTACTTAGTTATTTGAATACGCTCAATTAAGCTTTCATGTTTTGTATCTTTATTCATTGAAAAATCTAATTGAACTAACGCATTTTTTAACGTGTGGTCACTGACAGAGTATTTCCATTGCTTTAATGCCGTTAAGGCTGCTTGGTCAAATACACCGGCAGGCTTTGAATTTACGACCGCTACATTTTCAACCGCACCATTTGTCATTATATCAAACGTTAGTACTACTGAACCTTCTATATTGTCTTTTGCTGCTTGTTCAGGATAGCTAGGATTAACACGCTGAATAGGCTTAAGCTCAACTGACTTTGAGACTTTATCTCCAAGACTTTCCTGTTGGTTTCCTGCGTAACTTAATCCTGAGAGCAGAGTAACGGTGGTAAATATTACGGTAGCCAGTATTAATTTAGAGCTTTTTGGACGAGTTTTTAAATTGTTAATTCGTTCTAACATCATTTTTTTATCTCCATATTTCTTAAATGATAGTTGAGCAAATGCTAATGAAGGTGTCGACTGAGCCGCCACTAACAGCGCTTTACTATAGTTAATCCTGCTCTCTTTTGGTTTGCGCGCCAGAACGAGTTGATCACAGGAGAGTTCTTGATCTTGACGAAACCTAAAATAGCCGAGCCAAGCAAGAGGGTGAAACCAAAACAACGTTAAGCAAGTCAGCGCAATTAGGTTCCAATAAATGTCATTTCGATCAAAATGACAAATTTCATGTTCAAGAATTAGTTTTTGTTGCTCGGTACTGTAAAGCTCAAAAAAATCTTCTGGAATAATAAGTTTTTGCTGTACCAAACCCACCAACATCGGGCTATAAGTACCTGTACTTTGGTAGAGCAATATATTTGGGGGTAACACTAATGGCACCATAGACTTATTAATAGCGGTGAGCTGAAGGTGCTTGTTAAATATATGATAAGTTAACAAGCCATAAGTTATCATGGCAGCCACAATAATTAGCCAAATATAGAGAGCCCAAGACATAGAGAGGCTTTGTTTAAGTTCATCAGTTGGAGTTATCAAGTAACGTTTTATTTCAATTATTTTTGATAGGCTACTCTGCTGCCAAGGGAGTGGTAAACAATATATCACCAGCCCTAAGGGCACTATTAACCATAGTAAATAGGTATTACTAGCGCCTAAATAATGTATTAGCCATTTATGACCAACTAACAATATAGTTAGCAACAATGTTAAGGGCAGTAATAAAGTAAAAAGGTTATCAATCATTGTCTTGCTCCCATTTTGTAATGAGAAGTTTTAATTCATCAATATCTTCTTTCTTCAAATTGTTTTTTTTAGCAAAACCAGCAACTAATGGCGATACTCTTCCTCTGAATAACCGTTCGATAAAACTTTGGCTTTGAACTTCCGTATAAGCATCTCGTTCAAGTAACGGAAAATAAAGATAATGGCGTTCTTGCTTTTCAAAACCTATCGCTTCTTTTTTTACCAGACGATTTATCAGGGTTTTTACTGTTTTATCGTGCCATGGCTTATGTTTATTAAGTTGTTCAATAATGCTATTTGCTGTAGCAGGGTGTTGAGCCCACAAAGCTTCTAAAACTTCAAATTCTGTATTAGTAATTTCAGACATATTTTAATATTACAGTTGTAATCGATGCGTTGATATTACACTTGTAATCACAGCTGTCAAGTATCGAGGTGTTAAAGGTATTTATATATTTACTGGTAACCTGGTTTACATGTTTTAGTAGAGAGTAAAATCCCCTAGATATTTGCTGTATTTTACAGTCACTTTTTCTCGACTGAGATAGATAAATACCTAGAAGTTAAGCAAAGTTGGACGATATCAGCCATGGTAAGTCAATTTATAACACAGAATAAAAATAACTAAAGTGTTGTTGTTTTTAGGCGCTTATTTAACTTAAAGTACTGATTGGTATAAGGTTTGTATAAATAGAACATTGGTACTTATTCTTTGTAGCTAGGGTTGGTTTAAAAAAAGGGTCATGCTAGGTTGTTATATTTATCTGTATAATTTGATAATACCAATGAGTTTTCAGTTGTAACTAGTTATCTAGTAAAAATATTATTACATAATAAAGCTTAGTGAATTTCCTAATGCCAACAATGTCAGAGTTGTTGACGTTAAAATAATAACGTCTAGTTTTCGCTTAGTAGACAAAATTATCATTAATTCTTATATTGCTAACGTCAACAATTTTCATTCTAGGCCAATTACTTTTACTGATATTAGAGGTTTTGAGTTATAGCGTAATTGTTACTGCCGATTTATAAAACCTTACGAGGGTTTTTTATCAATAGAAGTGGTTAACTCGCTGTCTTCAATATCATCTGATTCTTGCAATATTTCAAGCATATCCGATGCAACCTCGGGGAAAGAATCGACAAAGGTACCGGCAATTTCTACTGCATGTTCAGGAATACTTTCAACCATATGGTTAACATAGTTATTGGCAGCATTTTCAATGTTTTCTGAGGTCTGTGCTGAGCCAGCTTGTTCACTGTCGATTAAATTTTGGACATAGGCTTCAGCAACATCACTTGATGATTCAGGTAGCGAATCTGATACCGTAAAGGCAAGCTCTGCTGATTGATCAGGAGCAACATCCGTTAATCGATTATAAAGCTCAGTTGCTGTATTTTCTGAGACCGCGGCGATTCTATCTATCGGTCGCATTGCATCTAAAGAATCTGATAAATTTGTCATGTATTCTTTGGTCATTTCTAGAAGTTCACTGGGGTAGTCTTCTGCCATGTTTTCAGCGGCGAGTTCCATGACATTAATACCGTCGTCAGGCATTGTATTCGCAATAGCAACAATGATATTAGTGAATTGGTCAGGGTACTCAGAGGTTATCCAATCAACTAATTGATTGGCTTTCTCAGGGCAAGCATTTGTTAATGCTTGAGCAATATGAATACTCATTTGTGGTGCTGCCGAGGTTATTGCCGCATAAAGTTTACTAATGTCTATCGCGTCTATGGTACTTAATGCTGCGGCTAAATTTGAGGCGTTTTTGGGGTCTCGAAGCACTAGCGCTTTAACCATGTTAACAGCCGCTGATGGGTTTTTACTTGCAAGGCTAATGGCAACTTCTACTTCTGGCGTTGTTTCAAATTGTGCCTCTGCATATTGTGTACGAGGATCGAGTTCCGATACTACACCGCTGGGTGTTTGCATAACAAAGCTTTCTTGTTCATCAAGCGGTAACGCTTTTCTTAGTTTCATTCGAATACTGATAAACAGTAACAGTGTTATCGCAACGATATTCATAAAACTAAATAAGGCACTGCTACCGAAAGTATCCATTACCATAGAAGCTAGGTAGGGGCCTAAAATGCTGCCCAATGCATAGATTAATAATAACGAACTCATTGCAGATAAAATTTGTTCTTTTAATACTTTATCAAAAGTCTCTGACATACTCATTGGATAAAGGCAGGCAACTAATCCCGTAATCAGCGCTACGGCTAACAAGGTGAGTTTGAACATATCTGAGGAAATAAGAAAAGGCACTAATAAACATAATACAATGAGTGTTGCGACCATACAGAGCATAACTTTTCGACGGTCAAAGTGATCTGATAAGTAGGCGATAGGGAACTGTAAAATGATCGCCCCAGAAATGGCTGTGCCCATAAAGATGGATAAATCTAAGCCGGCAATACCGTTGTTACTGGCAAAAATAGGCAGCATATTAATCAAAGCCGCATAGAGGACTCCACAGTAAAAACAACTAACCACACCTAAAGGAGATAACTTAAAAACAGTCATTAAAGACATTGATTGACTGTCTTCAATTTGTGGACCTTGTTGCTTACTAATAACGATAGGTGTGATAGACAAGCTAAATAAAATACCGCAGATAACAAATAAAGTAATGTCATCAATAGGAGCGACATTTAATAAAAACTGACCAGAAAATAGTGCCGTCATTATCATCATCTGATTAATTGATAGTATGCGTCCTCTATTTTTTTCTGTGGCGCTGTGGCTTAACCAACTATCAAGTGTGGCATTGGTACAAACAATACAAAAGCCAGTGACAATTCTCATACACGCAAGCATTAATGGTTCTGGATACAGGCCTGAAAGTAAAATAGCGACGGAAGTTAAGCTACCACACATCGCGAATATTCTTATGTGCCCAACACGTTGTAATAACATACGGCTATAATATGCACCCAACAAAAACCCCACAGACAACATCGATAACACTAAACCAATATTGTTCATGCTCATTCCATCGCTCTGCATGCGCACAGGCAATAAAATATTACTGAGTCCATAGCCTAGCATTAACAAGAAGCCACTTATTAATACTAAAATAAAGGGTCTGAGGGTCATTATCACAAGGAATACTCTTATCTATTAGCGGAACGCTTTAACGGTTTGAATGAGCGTCATATTATTTAAAATTAAATAATATGACGTTCAACTATAAATTATTGATGTTACTTCAAAGCAACTCACAGACACTTAGTATACCAAGCGCATATTAGGGTTTACAGTGGAATAAGAAAAACAGATGACTAAAGTTAGTCTGTTCGTTCAAAATTCAATCGTTACCTTTTAAATCCCACGGTTATCTCAATATTTAACAGCACTAATGACTTATACACTTCGTTGTAGTAAATGTATCTCAAGGTTAACCTATTAGCCGTATTAATCGATTATTGTTAATATACGCAGTGAATTTCTAACAGAGTAGACTATTTAAGCCAAAAAGTTGATTAACACTTGAAAGCTAGATAAATATCTCAATATGAATGTAACGAGTGGTAATATTTAAGGGGCTAATAACAGCGCCTTTGCTAATTTAATAAAGAAACCCATGAATAAAATACGTGCAAGAATTAATCTAAAAGTTGGATTACACAGTGATATCGACGCAGAAATCGCGACCTTTACAATGTTTGATGAAAACCATGAGCACATAGCGTTAATTTTTCAACAGGCCGATAAAAATCAGCAAGCACCACTAGTTCGTATGCATTCGGAATGTTTAACGGGCGATGTATTCCACTCTTCACGTTGTGATTGCGGTGAGCAGTTAGATGAAACTATCAACTTGATGAAAGAGCAGGGCGGAATTATTCTTTACCTTCGCCAAGAAGGTCGTGGCATTGGTTTATACAATAAATTAGATGCCTACGTATTACAAAGCCAAGGCATGGATACCTATCAAGCTAATAAGCACTTAGGTTTTGCAGAAGATGCCCGTAGTTTTGAAGATGCAGTGACTATGCTGCAAGCCTTAGCCGTTACAGATTTACGTTTGATCACTAATAATCCTAAAAAGATAAATGCCTTAAAAGATTATTTTAATATTGTCGAACAAGTGAATACGAGTTTGCATTTAAAAGATGATAATAACAATTATTTACGCACCAAAAAAAATCACGGCAAGCATGATTTAAAAATTGATTAAATAGTTAATTTTTAATTCCAAACCTATAAAAGTCCAACGGTACTTATGTATCAGTTGGATTTTTCTCTAAAGCATTGTATTAAATGCTTAAGCAGTCGATGGATTAAATCACTTTTAAGTAGTGCATTTAGCTAAATTCGTTATTCACTAACTAACTCAGTAGTATTAATTGTTAAAAAGGGAACGTTTATTAGATGTATAACCCGATAGTGAATTAAAAAGAAATAGTTAAATTTTAACGTATTGCTACATTAAGTATTTACTGGTTATGCTAGCTTAACAATGCCCAGTGTCCTTAATATAATTCTTATTCAATAGCGGTTATATATGTTAGAATTCGACGATATTATTATTTAAAATTATTAGGCGTATTTCATGTCTGAACACACTATTATCGACATTTGTGTTGAACCTATAGAACTATGTAAATTACTCAAAATTGCCAATATGGTTGGTGGTGGCGGCGAAGCTAAAACCATGATCAGTGAAGGTAATGTTTTAGTAAATAATGAAGTTTCAGTTCAAAAGCGTAAAAAAATTCGTCGTGGCGATATTATCGAATATAACGGTAAAATTATTGAGGTCGCTT
This sequence comes from Colwellia sp. BRX8-4, assembly GCF_014077345.1. NCBI lineage: Bacteria > Pseudomonadati > Pseudomonadota > Gammaproteobacteria > Alteromonadales > Colwelliaceae > Colwellia > Colwellia sp. BRX8-4. Next base: position 10,585 of record NZ_JACGVS010000023.1, on the reverse strand, counting down.
ATAACCCGACTAAGAAATCAGCTGAGTTTATCAATTCTGTCGTTTCAGTAAGTCAGAATTCAAAAAAGAAAAAAAGAGCAAGAAGTAAAGCACCGGTTATTGCATCTGAATCTGTTACAAAACCATCGAGTGAGCGCCCAAAAAGAAAGTCTACAGCACTTTAATTTTTTTAAATTTCCTCCAAATTGAAAATAAATCGCAAATTTTTCATTGGGGGAAATTCCATTTACAGTTACTTCAAGAAGTGCCATTAATATTTTAGGGGATAAAACCTGGTAAAGCTACGGTTCATGTGTCCCAAACGTTAGCCCAGCTTACAATGAGCAATTAAGAAATCAGTTTTAATGACTTCTTGGTAAGCTAACCGGAAGTAAACTTGCTAATGTTCCTAAGGTCAGTTTCAAGCTGATTACTGCAATTTAACTTAAAAACTCACATCAATTTACAACTGAAATTTTGCCTAACATTTTTGCATGGCGTTAGGTCTACGGCACTTTCGACCTATGCGAGATAGAGCTAAGAATGACTTTCACCATAAAAATGCGATATAGCTAAAAATAATTGATTAGTTATCTGATTATAGTCATTAACGGTTATAAAAGGTGCCCTTGAGTTTAACAACTCCCTCCATGCTCTATATGAAAAGGAATTAATACAGAATCAGTCGCTCTATTGATAAAAAGTTCTGCAGCTTTGACACCCTTTTTTTCACTATTTTGATGCACTGTTGTTAAGGGCGGAGTAGAACGAAGAGCTTCATCGATACCGTCAAAACCAACCACTCTTATATCTTCAGGAATATTAAGTCCCATAGCGTTAATTTCTTTTATGGCAGCTAAAGCAATAAGATCACTCATACAAAGTAAAACATTTGGCCGAGGCGTTGATGTTAACGCTTCTCTAGCAGCAATTAAGGCAGAATGATGCTTACTTTCAGGTATGTTCCACACTCTATCAGCTCTGAGGTTAACATCTAACTCCTTGATTGCTCTTTGATAACCACTTAAGCGTTGATGAGCAATTGAACATTTAAAGTCTGAACTTGGTAAATCGTAAACACGACAAGTTACATTAGAATCGAGTAATCTCAAGCCAAGAATAGCTATGGCGTCATCTGTTGACTTTATTGCAAGTTTCGCTATTTCATAAGCGGCTTGTTCATTGTCAATACCTACAGATGCTTTACGATCTATATCAAAATCTGCGGTAACAACTTTTTTTGTTGTCGTTCTTAATTGGTCAATTAACTTTGTATTACGTGGACTACCGTAACAAATAAAGCCATCAACAAAATCAGATACCGCGTTGATATTCTCAGAAGTGCCAGAAAACAATAACAAATTGACTTTACTTTTTTCTAAAACCGATGAAACACCTTTTACAAAATTACTCGCCACCGGATCTGTTATCATGTATTCAACACTGTCAGGTAGCACCAAAGCAACGATATTAAAGCGACCATTTCTTAACGATTGAGCCGCTTTGTTAGGTCCTGAATAACCCATTTTTTCACATGACTCAAGAATATCATCTCTACGCTTTTTAGAGAGTTGATCGGGTCTGTTAAATGCATTAGAGACTGTTGCATTTGAAACACCAAGTTCTTTAGCAACACTTTTAAGCGTCCAAACTTTTTTATCTGTCATGATGACCTTTTTGATTACCTTAAAATTTCAGCAGTTTATAATGTTCGCCATAGTATACTTAGTTCTATTATAAACTGAATATTAATTCATGAGCTTTCAGCTTAAATTAAGCAACATATTTAAACTAATAATGCGTGTGCTATTGTTTTCTATGATCTCAATTTGTGCGTGTCTGTCAGCTAAATCGACGATTAGCGTTGTACTGTCATCATCTTTTTGCCACTTCATTTCTAATGTTGAAACATTACTACTAACGGTAAATTCACCATTAAAAGCTTCAGTGTTATTACGTAATTTAATGAGACTAATTATTGCTTTGGTATAAGGCTTATTTAATGCTTGTTCAATGCGCTCATTATTTAGATAAGGGCGATTTATGTCTCGGCCAACATTTGTTTTAGATAATAATGTAATATCATTACCTTCAGCCAGTAAACCAGCGTAATACACCTGTGGTATGCCTGGTGAGAAGAATTGAATCGCTCTGGCAACTAAATAATCAAAATCATTTTGCCCAAGTGCATCATAGTATGTACAATTTACTTGATATATATCTACATTACTTGCCGCAGCTCCCGTTGCCTTTTTACTTTCGCCAGCACTATTAAAATGAATTGTTTCAACAAGGTTATCGATTTCAACATCATCCAACAAACCAGCCTTACCATTCATTGGGCCAACATCAATAATACCAATGCCATCATGAGTATCCAACACAGTAATACAATTTCTTGGTGATATGTCTAGCCACTTAGCTAATGCGGTGAAGTTCTGACTAAAAATACTGTGTAAAACCAGAGGAGGTAATGCAAAATCATAAACTCGGTCAACGCGTTTAGCTATTTCTATTTGAGTTTGATAATAGGAATGGATCTCTACAAGGGTTTCAATCCCCAGTTTATTAGCGATACTACTTAGCTCATCAATAAATTCAAAAGTTTCGTCAAGCATGAAACAGCTTGTTCCCGCTTTTTTCAGTGCGTAACCTGCGGCATCTAAACGGATCATTTTAATATTATTTTCAGAAAATGTTGTTAAAATACGTTTTAAATAGGCTTTCCCTATCTCAGATGTCACATCTATATCTATTTGATTGTCTGTAAAGGTAGTCCAAAAATCTGCGCTTTCATTATTAGGTAATGAAAAATGAGTAAAACAACTACCAGGCCTAGGACGATATATTTTGTCTTGTTGTGTAGTATTTAAACCGTTCGGGAAAACTTTATCTTTGGTTAAAAATAGTTCCCAAAAAGGCGATTTTTGACCGTTTTTTAATACATCTTTAAATTCTTCAGATTGGGCTGACATATGATTTACGATAAGATCAGCCATCAACTCATGATTTTTACCCAGCTCTTTTATATCATCCCAATTGCCAAGTCTGCTATCGACTTGGGTATGATCTATAGGGTCGAAACCAGCATCACTACCGTCTATTGGATAATAAAAGGGTAACAAATGAACACCGGAAAACAAATCTGAAAGTTGCTCATTTAACAAGTTGGTTAATGACTGGGTATCTGCTCCAGTGAGTCTATCAATGTAGGTGATTAGCTGAACATTATTTTTCATAAGTTTACCATTTAATTTTAAGTTGCATCTTAATCGATTAAGCTCTATCTTTATATACAATATAGTATTAATCAAGAATAATTTAATTTTTCTTTAAGATGCTAAGACAAAATAACTAAATAGCGATAAATTTTTTTAGCTATCATTAACATAAAAAGTTTTATTAACTGGGGAAGAATAATGAACCAAACGAATAACTTAACACTAAGCCCACAACTATCTGAAGATGCGTCGGTAAATAGAATTAAACTTCTGACATATATGATGTTTTTTGTTTTTGCTATGACCTCGGATGCAGTAGGGGTTATCATTCCACAATTAATAGAAACCTATCAATTAAATCTAACACAAGCGAGTGCATTTCATTATGTGCCCATGATTTTCATTGCATTGAGTGGTTTGTTCTTAGGATACTTGGCCGATAAATGGGGGCGAAAAGCAACGATTGTTATTGGGTTGGCAATTTTCTCTATCGCATGCTTTTTATTTTCCTTAGGTAGTTCTTTCCTGTATTTTTTATCACTACTCGCTTTAATTGGCATCGCTATTGGTTTATTTAAAACAGGTGCGTTAGCGCTTATTGGTGACATATCTTCGTCAAATAAAGATCATACGTCGACGATGAACAAGGTAGAAGGATTTTTTGGTATAGGTGCTATGGTGGGTCCCGCGATTGTAAGTTACTTACTTGTTGCTGGTATATCTTGGAAGTACTTATACATAAGTGCTGGTGTGTTATGCGCACTACTATGCTTGTCCGCAATGAAAACTAAATACCCGGTCAGCAAACCAAGTACGGAAGGGAAAATAAATTTAAAAAGCTCACTTAAAGTAATGAAAGACCCTTATGCGATGGGATTTTCATTGGCAATAGCGTTATATGTTGCCACAGAAGTTGCCATCTACGTTTGGATGCCAACACTCTTGGCTGATTATACAGGCTCTCTGGTTTGGCTGGCTACATACTCACTCACTATTTTCTTTGCTTTAAGAGCGGGAGGTCGATTTTTAGGAGTATGGATGCTAAAACATTTTAACTGGCAAACAGTGATGTGTTGGTTCTCGTTAGCCGTATTTTTGTGTTATTTAGGCACGGCAATAATGGGTGTTGAAGCAGCAGTTGTACTATTGCCACTTTCAGGTTTATTTATGTCGATGATATATCCGACCCTTAATTCTAAAGGGATCAGTTGTTTCCACCCATCAAAACATGGTGCTGTTGCTGGAGTTATTCTGTTTTTTACCGCTGTTTCTGCAGCAGTATCTCCACTTCTTATGGGCATTATCAGTGATCTGTTTGGTCATGTATCTTATGGTTTTTACTTAGCAACATTCTTTTCAGCTATTCTAGCGTTAGCTGCTATTTATAACCTGATAGCTGATCCCACTCAGCATAATCCTCAAAACTAAATCTTACTATTTATCAGTAGATTAATAAAAAAACAAAATTGAATATAAAAAATAACTTGCAAAATGACTGCTTCTTACACAATAATCATCTTAATCGATTAAGTTGGTCGTTTTAGCAGAAAGATTTTAAAATATAAAACATACTATAAAAAAACTTGGGGAAGTAAATGAAACATACAACATATAAAAAATTATTATTAAGTACATTAGCCATGGCTATATGCTCGAGCTTAAGTGCAGCGGAAACAACCAAAACGAAAGTAGAAAATAAAAAAGGCATCGATTTTGAGCGAATCGTAGTAACAGGTGCCACGGGTAAAGGCACAACAGTGATGGCATCAAGCGTTTCAGTAAGTACTATCTCTGGTGATCAAATAGAAGTAGCAGCACCAAGAAGTAGTGCAGAGGCATTTAGAAATATCCCCGGGGTTCGTGCTGAAGCATCAGGTGGCGACGGTAACGCTAACCTTGCGGTTCGTGGTCTTCCTGTAGCAGCAGGTGGCGCTAAATTCATGCAAATTCAAGAAGATGGTTTACCTATTCTACAATTTGGCGATATCGCTTTTGGTAACACAGATATTTTCTTACGCATAGACTCTACAATGGCTTCTATTGATGCTATTCGTGGTGGCTCTGCATCTACACTTGCTACAAATGCTCCTGGCGGCATAATCAATATCGTTAGCAAAAATGGTAAAACTGAAGGAGGTAGCGTAGCTACAACCATCGGTTTAGATTACGACTCTACTCGCACAGATTTTGAATTTGGTGGCGACATTAACGACTCTACCTATTTCCATCTTGGGGGTTTCTACCGTCAAGGTGAAGGTGTACGTGATACTGGTTATACGGGTAATAAAGGCGGCCAAATTAAAGCTAATATAACTAAAGAGTTCGATGCTGGTTACGTTAGACTTTATTTCAAACACTTAGATGATACAACAACCGCTTATTTACCTATGCCTGTTTATGCTGACGGTTCTTCAGTTGAAGGGTTTGATGCTTCAACTGGAACTCCACACACTCCATATCACACCTCTATGATCACCACGGATGGTGCTGGAAATGGACGCCTTGCTGATATGCGTAATGGCATGAGTCCGAAAGTTGATGCGCTTGGTTTTGAAGCTGTATTTGATTTAGGCAATGACTGGTCTGTTGAAAACAGAATGAGAATTTCTCGCACTAAAGGTAGCTTTACTGGTCCATTCCCTGAAAGTATTCAAGGAAGTCAGGGCTTAGCTGACAGTATAGCGGGTGCTGGCGCAACATTAACTTACGCAAATGGTCCACAAGCAGGTAATGCTTATACTGCTGATAACCTTATGCGTATTCATTCGTTTGATGTCGAAATGACTAACCTTGATTTTATGGTTAACGATTTTAAATTAACAAAAACAATGAATGATACGAGTTTTACATTTGGTTTATATAACTCATCTCAAACCATTCAACAATCGTGGTTATGGAATTCTTACTTATATGAAGTTAAAGGCCAAGATGCTGCGCTTGTTGATGTAAATGCCGCTGACGGTACTGAATTTTCTGACAATGGTGTTATTGGATACGGTGTTCCAGCTTGGGGTAACTGTTGTACGCGTAATTACGATCTACAATATGAAGTTTCTGCTCCATACGCAGCGTTTAGCACAAGTTTTGATAACATCAATATAGACGGTAGTGTTCGCTTTGACAGTGGAACAGCAACGGGGACTTTCGCAGGCGCTGCTCAATCGACCGTTGACATGAACGGTGACGGCAGTATTCATCAAATTGAAACGAGTGTTTCAAATGTAAACAACGCCGATGCTAACAATGTAAATTATGATTGGAGCTACGTGTCTTACTCTTTAGGCGCTAATATTCAAATTAATGACGACTTAGCTGCATTTGGTCGTATCAGCAAGGGAGCTACCGCTAACGCAGACCGCTTGGCTTTTGGTAAAATAGATGCTGCTGGTGTTGCAAAAGATGAAGATATTTATGATGAAGTAGATCAATTGGAATTGGGTGTTAAATTCCGTCAAGATAACTTGTCTGTCTTTGCGACAGCGTTCTTTGCACAAACGCAAGAGCAAAATTTTGAAGCAACTAGTCAACGATTTTTTGACCGTGAATATGAATCAAAAGGTATCGAAATTGAATCAACTTACTATGTTGGTAATTTTGATGTACGTGCTAACTTAACGTGGACTGATTCTGAAATAACTAAAGATTTTGTTAACCCAAGCGTTGTTGGTAATACGCCAAGAAGACAAGCCGATGTTGTTTACTCTATAACAGGTCGTTATAACTTCAATGAGGGTTCTGCGGGTGTTAACGTTATTGGCACTTCAGATTCATTTGCTCAAGATAACTTTGACCAAACTGATCCTAACGCACTTATTTTAGACGGTTATGTTCAAGTAAATGCCTTTGCTCAATACCGTCTTTCTGACGCATTTAGTGTTTCCTTAAATATTAACAACGTTTTTGAAACTGTGGGGATCACCGAAGCAGAAGATGCTACAGCTGCTTCTGCCAAAACTATTATCCGTGCAAGATCAATACAAGGTCGTTCAACGACTCTTACGTTTAAATACGAATTTTAATCCTAAATTATAATATTAGAAGTATTAACTAGCCCATTTAATATGGGCTTTTTTTCAAGGTGAATCTATGTTTTCTTTAATCAGTTATGGCGAAGTGTTGGTCGATTTTCTGCCAACGTCAGTCAATGACCCCAGTTACATTCCGTTAGCTGGAGGTGCGCCTGCCAATGTCGCAGTAGCTTATGCTAAGTTAGGTGGAGCAGGATACTTTGCTGGAGGTGTTAGTGAAGACAATTTTGGTAACATGCTCATGCAAGCATTAGAAAATGAAGGCGTTAATACCGATTTCGTTAAAAGAATAGCAGGCGCAAATACCGCTTTAGTATTAGTTAGCTTAGACTCTTGTGGTGAGAGAACATTTAATTTCTATCGTCATAATAGTGCCGACATGCAATATGGCATCTCTCAAGTTGATAAAATTAACTGGCAAAATATGGGTTTTTTTCACTTTTGTTCAAACACCTTAACTAGCCAGCCAATGTATAGCGATACGCTTTATGCGATAAAAAATGCGAAAAGAAATAACGTATTAATTAGCTTTGATGTAAATTTACGCCAACAACTTTGGCAAGATTTATCCCTATTGATGTCACGCGTTGAAGCTTGTATCGAAGAAAGTGACATAGTCAAATTGAGTAAAGACGAAGCCGAATACTTAGCAAAAATAAAGCAGGTTGATGTCGATGTTTATGTACAATATTTACTATTACTTGGCGCTAAACTGATTGTCATCACCGATGGTGCAAACCCTGTTCAAGTAACTTGTGCTAGTTTTTCAATAATACTTAAAGTACCTAAAGTATCTCCCGTTGATACTACTGGAGCCGGAGATAGCTTTATTTCAGGTTTTCTATTTTCACTCGCTAAATCTGTGGAAGATGATGAAAGTATCGATACATTATATGAAATCATTGAGCTACGTGAACACGTTTCTGCTGCGGTGTTATTTGGCGCTAACTGTGGCGCTTTTACCTGTCAGAAAAAAGGGGCCTTCACGGCATTACCACACTTAACTGATATCTAATACTCGACATAACTTACTCATACTTACTTACCTAGGATCGACATGCAATCTAGAGAAAATCTCAATAGTTGGCAGCAATTAACCCAACATGCACAGCTAATGAAAAATCAACATATGAAGGACTTATTTGCAAAAGATAGTCAGCGATTTCGTAAGTTTTCAATAAAACTGCCTTCTATACTATTAGATTATTCTAAAAATGCGATCACAGAAGAAACTATTACGCTATTAACCAATCTAGCTAAAGAGTGTGAAGTTGAAAAATGGCGTGAAAAAATGTTTAGTGGTGAACGTATTAACAAAACTGAAGATCGTGCTGTTTTGCATACAGCATTAAGGGATCGTTCTAAAAAACCACTTTGGGTAGATGGTAAAAATATTTCAGAAGATATTGAAAAAACACTAAAACAAGTTAAAAAATTTAGTGATGATATTCGTCAAGGTTTATGGCGAGGATATTCGGGTGAGCGTATCACCGATATAGTAAATATTGGCGTTGGTGGTTCTAATTTGGGACCTCAAATGGTGACCGAGGCATTAAAAAGGTTTAGTGATAACTGCGTTAACGTCCATTATGTGTCGAATGTTGATGGCACCCAAATAGCCGAAGTCCTTCGACCATTAAACCCAGAAAAAGTGCTATTTATTGTATCCAGTAAAACATTTACCACGACAGAAACCATGTTAAACGCTAAAACAGCGATTAAATGGTTAACTGCGTCATCATTTGATCAATCAGCTATCGCAAAACACTTTATTGGCGTTACTGCTAATAAAGTAAATGCCATGAAGTATGGTATAGCAGAAGCAAACATCTTTGATATGTGGGATTGGGTTGGTGGACGATTTTCGTTATGGTCTGCTATCGGGCTTCCTATCGCTATTAATCTTGGTTTTGATTGTTTTAGGGAGTTACTTGATGGTGCTTATGAAATGGATTGCCACTTTTGTGATACACCGATAGAACATAATATTCCGGTGATATTAGCATTATTAAGTATATGGAATTGCACTTTTTTAGGTGCTCAATCTCAAGCCATTTTACCTTATGATCAATCCTTACATATGTTGTCGGCTTATCTGCAACAAGCAGAGATGGAAAGTAATGGTAAATCGGTGAACTGGGATGGTGAAACTATCAATTATCCAACCGTTCCATCAATTTGGGGGGAGTTGGGTATTAATGGTCAACATGCTTTTTATCAATATTTACATCAAAGTAATAACATTGTTCCCGCCGACTTTATTGGCTCGGTTGAAAGTGTTACTCCTATAGAAGGCCATCATGAAGCCCTTATGTCTAATTTTTTCGCGCAAACTCAAGCTTTAATGCAAGGTGTTAATGAACAACAAGTTAGGGACGATTTAACAGCAAAGGGACGAACACCTAGCTACATAGATAAAGTCGCTCCCCATAAAGTACATAAAGGTAACCGGCCAACCAATACTTTATTAATGAATAAGATTTCGCCATTTACGCTCGGTACTTTAATTGCAATTTACGAACATAAAATATTTGTTCAAGGCATTATTTTGCAAATATGCTCTTTTGACCAATGGGGAGTTGAACTGGGTAAAGGTTTAGCCAGTAGAATAGAAAGCGAGCTTCACAATAACTCGATCGATCTCGCTCACGATAGCTCTACCTGGAATCTTATGATGCATTATGAAGAGGTGAAAAATCGCACCAAATAGAAAAACATCTAGTATTACCAAAAACATATTTTACTTTAGATACAGAAGGTTATGAATAAATATCTTAACAACTCGATAAATATAGAAAGTAGTGCACAAATTATTTTAAACCGTGTCCAGGAACAATAAACGTTGAGTTAAGCGAATCGCTAAAAGACCTGAAACAAGCAGGTGCAACAGTATTATTGACACTGATGTTTGATGAAAAGATGACAGAAAATCACATAGAGTTAGTTCCTCAATTGTGCAAAAAACAAGAAATTACTGGGTTACAGTTACCTATAGTCGATGATGATGTGCCAAATAAAGCATTTGAAAATAAATGGAAGTAATATCAATCACTCATATTAGCTACCATTATCAATGGAGGCTGTGTAACAATTCACTGCAAAGGTGGTAAAGGGAGAAACGGATTAGTCGCGGCAATGATTTTAACTTGCTACGACTGGCCAATTTAAAAGGTTCTGCCTGAAACTTTAATGAATTACTATGCCACCCATGATAATGCTTTGTAAAGGAAGGTATTAGACGTCAACTAACTTGTCCGGTTGGCGTCAATTAACTTGGCCGGTATTTGAATTTAGTTGCATAGCTTGTTTTTTTCGGTAACTTTCTCCTTTTATTTGATAGATATCACTGTGGTGAAC